>NZ_DJTF01000106.1:0-31215 GCF_002438125.1 Pseudomonas sp. UBA6315 | reverse complement strand
GCCGGCACTGCCTGCAAATCGCTTACAGCAGTTCGAAACTCTGTTGCTGCACGGCCTCGGAATCCAACCCGACCTGGACGTTGAACTCGCCAGGCTCGGCCACATGCTGCAGGCGGCCATTGTAGAACTTCAGGTCGTCTTCGCTGATGCCGAAGGTCAAGGTCCGCGATTCACCGGCCTTGAGCATCAGTTTCTGGAAGTTCTTCAGCTCCTTGACCGGGCGGCTCATGGACGCCGACACATCCTGCAGGTACAGCTGCACCACGGTTTCGCCATCCACCTTGCCGGTGTTCTTCACCGTCACCTTGGCCTCCAGCTTGCCGCCCTGCTTGAGGGTGCTGCTCGACAGGCTCAGCCCGGACAGCTCGAAGCTGCTGTAGCTCAGGCCGTAACCAAACGGGTACAGCGGGCCGTTGGGCTCTTCGAAGTACTGCGAGGTGTAGTTGCCTGGCTTGCCTGGGGTGAACGGGCGGCCGATGCGGGTGTGGTTGTAGTACATCGGGATCTGCCCGACCGAGCGCGGGAAGGTGATGGCCAGCTTGCCCGACGGGTTGTAGTCGCCGAACAGCACGTCGGCGATGGCGTTGCCGCCTTCGGTGCCGGAGAACCAGGTTTCGAGGATGGCGTCGGCCTGCTCGCGCTCCCAGGCGATCGACAGCGGGCGGCCGTTCATCAGCACCAGCACCAGCGGCTTGCCAGTGGCTTTCAAGGCCTTGATCAGTTCGCGCTGGCTGGCTGGAATTTCCAGGGTGGTGCGGCTGGACGATTCGTGGGACATGCCGCGCGACTCACCGACCACGGCCACCACCACGTCGGCCTGCTGGGCAGCCTTGACCGCCTCGTCGATCAGCACGGCGGCCGGGCGGGGGTCGTCGACGATTTCCGGGGCGTCGAAGTTGAGGAAGTTCAGGTAGTCGAGGATCGCCTTGTCGCCGGTGACGTTGGAGCCTTTGGCGTACACCAGCTTCGCCTTGCCCTCGACGGCGCGGCGCAGGCCTTCGCGCACGGTCACCGAGTGCATCGGTTTGCCGTCGGCGGCCCAGCTGCCCATCATGTCGATCGGTGCATCGGCCAGCGGGCCGACCAGGGCGATGGTGCCGGCCTTCTTCAGCGGCAGGGTCTGCTGCTTGTTTTCCAGCAGCACCAGGCTGCGGCGCGCCACGTCGCGCGCGGCGTCGCGGTGCAGGCGGTCGTCGCCGTAGTAATCCTTGAGGTCGGTTTCGGCCTTGCCGATGCGCACGTAAGGGTCCTTGAACAGGCCCATGTCGTACTTGGCACCCAGCACTTCGCGCACGGCCTGGTCCAGCTCGCGCTGGGTCACTTCGCCGGACTTCAGCAGCCCTGGCAGCTCTTCGCCGTACAGGGTGTCGTTCATGCTCATGTCGATGCCGGCCTTGATCGCCAGCTTGGCCGCTTCACGGCCATCGCGGGCGACGCCGTGGCGGATCAGCTCCTGGATGGCGCCGTGGTCGCTGATGGTCACGCCCTTGAAGCCCCATTCCTTGCGCAGCAGGTCGTTCATCAGCCAGGTGTTGGAGGTGGCCGGCACGCCGTTGATCGAGTTCAGCGCCACCATCACGCCGCCGGCACCGGCGTCGAGCGCGGCGCGGTAGGGCGGCAGGTAGTCGTTGTACATCTTCGGCAGGCTCATATCGACGGTGTTGTAGTCGCGCCCGCCCTCGACCGCGCCATACAGGGCGAAGTGCTTGACGATGGCCATGATGCTGTCGGCATTGGCCGGGCTGCTGCCCTGGAACGAGCGGACCATCACCTGGCCGATCTTCGAGGTCAGGTAGGTGTCTTCACCGAAGCCTTCGCTGGTGCGGCCCCAGCGCGGGTCGCGGGCGATGTCGACCATGGGCGCGAAGGTCATGTCCAGGGCGTCGGCGGACGCCTCGATGGCCGAGGTGCGGCCGACCTTGGCGATGGCGTCCATGTCCCAGCTGGCGGCCAGGCCCAGGCCGATCGGGAAGATGGTGCGTTCGCCGTGGATGGTGTCGTAGGCGAAGAACATCGGAATTTTCAGGCGGCTGCGCATGGCAGCGTCCTGCATCGGCCGGTTTTCCGGGGCGGTGCGCGAGTTGAAGGTGCCGCCGATGCGCCCGGCGGCGATTTCTTCGCGGATCTTGTCGCGTGGCATTTCCGGGCCGATGCTGATCAGGCGCAACTGGCCGATCTTTTCGGCTTCGGTCATCTGGCTGATCAGGTGTTCGATGAATGCCTGCTTGTCCTGCAGGGGCGGGGCGGTAGGGGCGGCGAGGGCCGCCTGACTGGCAAGGCCCATGGCCAGGCCCAGCAAAGACAGTTTCATCATGAATTCCGTTGTCGAGGCCTGTGCCGTATCCACGGTGATACGCGCGCGGCCGAAGTTTTCAGGCGGCTATTGTTGTACGATTCGCGGGTATTAGTTCCAGCGGCGGATTATGCCTGAATATCTCGCCCGCGGAGGAACACCCGAATGCCGGGAAAACAACAATAAGAATGCAGATGAGACCGAAGGCATGACCCCTCTGAATGAATACGAGCAGCGCCAGGTCGCCGAGGCCATCGCCCGCGTCGAGCGACGCACCGACGCGCAACTGGTGACCGTGCTGGCGCGGCGCGCCGATGACTATGCCTACCTGCCCTTGTTCTGGGCCGCCGTGCTGGCGCTGGCCGTGCCTGGCCTGCTGCAGTGGCTGCTCGGTTGGCCAGGTGTGCGTGGGCTGCTGGTGGCCAACGTGCTGTTGTTCATCGGCCTGTGCCTGCTGCTGCGCAGCCCGCGCCTGGCCGCCTGGCTGATCCCTGGCGCGTTGCGCAGGTGGCGTGCTTCGAGCCTGGCGCGCCAGCAGTTTCGCGAACAGAACCTGCAGGGCACGGCGGCTGCCACGGGGGTGCTGATTTTCGTCGCCGAGGCAGAGCGGCATGTGGAGATCCTGGTCGACCGGGGTATCGACCGCCACCTCGATGCCCAGGTCCGGGCCTTGATGGTTGCGCGTTTCGCCGAACAGGTGCGTCAAGGGCGGACCTTGCAGGGCTTTGTCGAGTGTATCGAGGCGTGCGGCGAGCTATTGTGCGAGCACGTGCCGCGCACCCATGCGCGCAATGAACTGCCCAACCGCCTGGTGATTCTCGACTGAAGCGAGGGGTTGCAGGGTGTAGAATGCGCGGCATCGCGCAACGCGCCCCTGTTATCCGAGGCACCCGTTTTCCATGTCCGCCAGTCCTTCCGCTTCCCCCGCGCCGGATGCGCGCGCCCAGTTCCTCGACCTGCTCAGTGCCGCTGTGCACGGCAATACGCTGGTCAAGCTGGTGCTGGCGCGCCATGTCGGCGCCGACCAGAGCTTGCAGCGCATCATCGGCAAACCCTTGCAGGTGAAAGGGCAGGCCAACCTTTCGCTGGTCTACCGCCACCAGACCCGCGACATCACCCGCAACCTGCCGGTGGACCAGGCCTTGGCGCTGGTCGCCGAGCTGCTGCCGGAGAGCTTTCGCAATGCCCACCTGTTCGACGCCGATGGCGAAGTGCAACTGACCTTCAGCAAGAAGGGCAAGCCGATGCTTCAGCGCCATGGCGCGCAGGCACCCCGCGAGGTTGGTGCCAATGCCGGCCATGATCGGGAGAAGAAACGCTACCTGGAGCTGTCGCGGCCGTTCCTGCGCGACCTGGGCGTGACCGATGCACAGGGCGCGCTGATCCCGTCGATGTCGCGCAAGTGGAAGCAGATCAACAAGTTCATCGAAGTCTTCGACCACGCCCTGGCCAATGCCCCGGTGCCGGCGCAACAGGCGCTGCGGGTGGCCGACTTCGGCTCGGGCAAGGGCTACCTGACCTTCGCCATGCACGACTACTTGCGCAACACCCTGGGCCGCGATGCGCAGGTGACCGGCGTGGAGCTGCGCCAGGACATGGTCGACCTGTGCAACGCCGCCGCCGCGCGCCTGGAGCACCCGGGCCTGGAGTTCCAGTGTGGCGACGTGCGCAGCGTGGTCCCCGAGGCCATCGAGGTGATGATCGCCCTGCATGCCTGCGACATCGCCACCGACTACGCCATCCACACCGGCATCCGCTGCAACGCGGCGATCATCATGTGCTCGCCGTGCTGCCACAAGCAGATCCGCCCGCAACTGCACAGCCCGGGGCTGCTGCAGCCGATGCTGCAATACGGCCTGCACCTGGGGCAGCAGGCCGAGATGCTGACCGACAGCTTGCGTGCCCTGTACCTGGAAGCCTGTGGCTACGAGACCAAGGTGTTCGAGTTCATCTCGCTGGAGCACACCAACAAGAACAAGATGATTCTTGCGGTGAAGCGCAAGCAGCCGGTGGCGCCGGGGGCGCTGCTGGAGAAGATCGCGCAGCTCAAGGCGTTCTACGGGGTGCAGGAGCATTGCCTGGAGACGTTGTTGCGGGGGGATGGGTTGATTCCCGAATAGTCCTGATTTTGTGTAGGAGCATTCCTGCGAGCTTCATCCCGTCTATTTCAGTGTCAAAAGATCTGTAGTGTGGCCCTTTCGCAGGCATCCTTGGTTGTCATTTGACAACCAAGGATGCCAAGCCCACACTGGAGAAACACTGATGCCGCGCCCCAGTCACGCCAGGAAGGAAATCGAGCAGGCGTTGAAGCACGCCGAGTCCCAGGGATGGAGAATTGTTGCGGGCGGTGGGCATTGCTGGGGAAAGATGTACTGCCCTTACAACGATGTCGATTGCCGATGTGGGGAGCGGTGTATTACCAGCATCTGGAGCACACCGAAAAGTCCAGGCAACTTCGCCCGTCAGCTCAGGCGAGTCGTGGACAACTGCACGGGCAGTAATCAGGCCAGCGCTCGCGAGGAGCTTTAACAATGGAATACGAATTCACCCTCAAGTATCAGTTGATCGAAGATGAAAACCTCGACGCACTTCTGGAGCGGCTGGCTGAAGCAGGTTGCGAGGATGCGCTGGTCGGTATCGGTCAGCCGGGCCGTCTGTCGCTGGAATTCATTCGAGAGGCGTCTTCTGCCAGGCAGGCGATAGAAAGCGCACTGGATGATGTTCGCACAGCCGTCCCCGGCGCGCGGTTGATCGAGGCGACGCCCGACGTCGTTGGGCTGACTGATGTGGCCGAAGTGGTAGGCGTATCACGCCAGAATATGCGCAAGTTGATGCTTGCGCATATTCACAGCTTCCCGACGCCCATTCACGAAGGCAGCACCTCGCTGTGGCATCTCGCAGATGTACTGGCCTGGCTTCAGGCCAAAGGGAGCTACACCATCGGGCAAGAAACGCTGGATCTTGCCCGGGTAGCGATGGCCATCAACGTATCCCGTGCACATGCACGTGTTTTTGGCGGACCTTGCGCAACGTGTTGAGCGCGTGGTTCAGCGACGCCCCTGGGGTACTTCGACGGCCAGCCCTGCTTGGCCCAGCGGATGGGAGCTGGCATCAAAGAAATGCAGCTCGGTTGCCGTCAGATCAGCGAACCGTTCGACGAAATGCCGCTTCTGATTGATCACCGAAGCCTCGCCCAACGGCCGGATGGCAATCGACAGATGCGCCGGCCGCGCCTGGCGGATGGCCTCGAGCAGGTGCTGGTCACTGGCATCCAGATGCTGCCCGAACAGGCATAGCCCGTTGTTCTCCTGCGCCAGCTGACCCAGGCACCAAGCCAGGTAATCCGAGCTGCGAATCGCCCGCAGCTTCTCTTCGCTGCGGTCTTCGTTGACGAACAAAGGCACTTCACCGGGAATGTTCACGGCAAAACCATCGAGCAGCTCGGCACTCTCGGCGCTGCGTTGGCGGGTAGTGCCATCGGGCAGCTTGAGCAGGTGCAGGCCGCCATGCAGGTGCATGACCCGGGTGCCTTCGCTGCGGGTGCGGCGCACGTCGAAGAAGCCCTGCTCGTCGAACAGTTTGGCGAAGCCTTGCGGGGCATGTTGCATGGCCCAGGGCAGCAGCAGGTCGTAGTTGCTGGTGTAGACGCTGCGGTAGCTGCGCAGGGCCTGGTTGATCGTGGCCAGGGTGGCCGCCGGCATCAGTGGCCAGGGCAGGTGCACGGTGCGCACGGCGTGGATCAGGCCTTCCTTGATCGAGTAGTAGCGGTTCAGCGGGGCAGTGGAATTGATCGCCAGGGCCGCGTTGGCGCGCACGGTGTGGTTGAGCGTGCTCAGTACCGGCTCGAACAACTCGGTGCCCAGCGACTTGAACAAGGCCTGGTCGCTGATCGCCAGGCCTTTCTTGCGCCCGGCGCGCTGGGCTTCTTCGAACAGCGAGAAGTAGCCGAAAGGCTTCCACAGCGCCCGGCTGGCGCCGTTGCCCAGCAGCAGTGCACTGCAGGGGTGGCGTTGGTTGAGGTCTGGCCAAGAGGCGAGGCGGGCGTCGAGAGCTGGCATGTGCGGTCCGTTCGGTGGTGCGGGAAACGGCGGGGACTGTAGCATGTCATGCAAGGGGTGCGAGGGTTGCTGCTTACATTGCCGCCTTGCGCTGCATTTACTGCAGGATGAAAGAGGATGTCTCCATGCACAACCCGCTGCTCCGAACCTTGGCCATGAGTACGCTGTTTTCTGCTTCACTGGCTTCGGCCAGCGACGGCCAGGCCTTGGCTGCCGCCCAAGGTATTGCTTACCCGGCCGTCATCGCCCACCGCGGCGCTTCCTACGATGCCCCCGAATCCACCAAACCCGCCTATCTGCTGGCTCGGCAACTGGGCGCCGATTATCTGGAAGTGGATCTGCAGCGCACCCGCGATGGTGTGTTGGTGGTAGTCCATGATGATGAGCTGTCGCGCACCAGCAATGTCGCCGAACGATTCCCCGAGCGCAGCAAGAGCCCAGTGAGCGCTTTCACCCTCGCGGAGCTGAAGTCGCTGGATGTCGGCAGCTGGTTCAACCGGGCTTATCCCGAACGTGCCCGGCCATCGTTCAAGCATTTATCGGTATTGACGCTGGATGAAGTCAACGATATCGCCGAAGGCAGCCATGACCGCCACCCAGGGCTGTATATCGAGACCAAGGTACCTGGCCAGTTCCCCGGCATCGAGAAGGACCTGAAGGCACGTCTCCAAGCCCGTGGCTGGCTCGATCGGCCAGGGCGAGTGGTACTGCAGACCTTCGACCGCAACAGCCTGAAGCTGCTCAATGAAGCGATGCCCCAGGTGCCGAAGATCCTCCTCCTGTGGCTGGGCAACCGAGGTATCCCATCGGCATCCGGGCAAACTTACGACCCGTCGGGCAAGCAGGACAAAGCCACCTTCTATGCACGTCAGCAGCCCAAGGACAAGGCGGCGTTCCTGCGCTGGCTCGACCATGCAAAGCAGGGCGGCGCCATTGGCACCGGCCCCTCGGCCACCCGTACGCATCTGGGCGAGCAGAGTTACAGTGACCTGATCCAGCCTTGGATGAACCAGGCCACGCACGAGCGCGGCCTGTTGGTTCACGTCTACACCCTCGATGACCGGGTCGATTTCCAGAAAGCCATGAAGGCCGGTGTCGACGGGATCTTCACCAATCGGCCTGGAGAGCTACTGCGCTTCCAGCAGCGCCCCGTCAAGCGATCGGAATCCGAGCTGCTGAAAACCTTGGGTTATTGATCCTCCTGGCTTGCCAGTGGCTTTTGATTGGCCACTGGCGCCTGGCGGCTCCTGTTGCGCCATACCCGATACGCCCGAATCCCCGCCCGTACCGAGCCGAACAGCAGTTTTTCCTCCATCTCCCGGGCCATCCCCGAGCGCACCAGCATGCGCAGGAAGGTGCCACGGGCGCGGGCGATGGCGAAGAAGATCCCTTGCGCCGCCAGTGTGTCGCGCACCTCGCGCAAGGCGGCAATGCCGCTGACGTCGATGCTGCTCACGGCCTCGGCGTCGAACAGCACCGCCTTGGGCTCGGCCTGGCTCTGCACGGCTTCGAGCAGGCGCATCTTGAAATAGTCGGCATTGAAGAACAGGATCGCGTCATCGAAGCGATACACCACCAGGCCCGGTACCGTGCGCGCCTCCTTGTGCTTGCGAATGTCCACCTGGCCCTCGGTGCCAGGCAGCCAGCCGAGTACCGCGTCGGTGGGTTGGTAGATGCTGTAGAGCAAGCGCAGGATGGCCAGGGTCACGGCAAACACGATCCCCGGCAACACGCCCAGGCCGAGCACGCCGGCCGTGGTCAGCAGGCACAGCCAGAACTCGAAACGGCTCAGGCGGCGGATGCGCCCCAGCGACTTGATGTCGATCAGCCCCCAGCCAGCCATCAGCAGCACCGCGCCCAGCGCGGCCTGGGGGATCCACGCCATGGGCGCGGTGAAGAACAGCAGGATCAGCGCGATCACCAGCGCGGCGATGATGCCCACCAGCTGGCTCTTGCCGCCGACCATGTCGTTGACCGCCGTGCGCGAGTCGGCGCCGCTGATGGCAAACCCCTGGGAAATACCCGCCGCCAGGTTGCTCACGCCGAGGGCGACGAATTCGTGGTTGGCATTGATCGCGTAGCCGTGCCGGGCGGCGAAGCTGCGCGCCGTGAGCATGGCGCTGCAGAAGCTGACAGTGGCGATACCCAGGGCATCGCGCAGCAGGCTCTTGGTTTCTGCCAGGTTGCTCTGCGGCCAGGCCAGTTGCGGGATGCCGGCCGGTACCGGGCCGAGAATGGCAACGCCGAGGCGGTCCAGCCCGAGCAGGCCTGCCAGCGCGGTGAACACCGCCACGGTGACCAGGGCGGCGGGCAGGCGCGGGTAGCGCCGCGGCAGCCAGATCAACAGGGCTAGCCCGGCCACGCCGATGGCCAGGGTCAGCCAGTGGATTTCCCCCAGCCGCTGCATGAAGTTGATCAGGCTGAGCACGAAACCGTCACCCTCGATCTTGAACCCCACCACCTTGGACAGCTGCCCGGCGATCAGGCTCAGGCCGATGCCGTTGAGGTAGCCGATCAGGATCGGCCGCGAGAAGAAGCTGGCGATGAACCCGGCCCGGGCCAGCCCGGCACCAATCAGCATCACCCCCACCAGCACGGTGACGATCACCGCAAGCTCGGCGGTGCGCTGCGGGTCGCCCATGGCCAGCGGCGCCACGGCACCGGCGATCATCGCGCAGGTGGCGGCGTCCGGGCCGACCATCAGCTGCCGTGAACTGCCCACCAGGGCGTAGATCATCATCGGCAGCACGCAGGCATACAGGCCATACTGCGGCGGCAGGCCGACGATCTGGGCGTAGGCGATGGCAATCGGGATCTGGATGGCGGCCACCGACAAGCCGGCCTGCAGGTCGGCATGGAACCACTCGCGGCGGTAGTGCAGGAGGTTGGCAAGGCCGGGAAGCCAGCGTGACAGAAACATGCGCAGTCCTTTCGAAATGTTTCGCTAATGCACAGAGCATATGCGCTACAAGACGGGCTGCTGGCAAGTGGCAGGCGGGCAGAAACGAAAAAAGGAGCCAAGGCTCCTTTTGACAGCGATGACGTTGCTGGAACGCCATGCGGGAATGCGGTGTGGAGCGGGTAGAGGGAATCGAACCCTCGTCGGAAGCTTGGGAAGCTACTGTTCTACCATTAAACTATACCCGCATCTGCGCTCGACTTTTTACCAGAACCCTCAGCGAATTAGAAGCCCAAGTTATAAAAATTGACGGCGCCCACAGCCTGCGGGTGGTGGCCACGGGGCGCCGATTCACTCAGATGGCCCATGCATGCTGCCCTTGTGAGGCGTATGGGGTGCGCGCGCGGGTTTCGCGCATGGTCGGCTTGAGGAAGCCGAGCAGGGCGCTGCGGGTGTCTTCGCAGGCGGCCTTGTTCTCCATGTCGAGGAAGTGCCCGGCATCGCGGATCACCGTGAAGTGGCTCTGGTCCACATGCCGGCCGAACTGGCGGGCGTCTTCGGCGGTGGTGTACTCGTCACGGTCGCCATTGATGAACAGCACCGGGATGTCGATGTTACGCGCGCCGTTCAATGCACGCTCCAGGTCATGCTCGAGCACCTGGTTGATGTGGAAGTGCATCTGCGCGTATTCGTGGCTGTCCAGCCCGCTGACGTGGCGGTAGTTGAAGCGTTTGAACAGCGACGGCAGGTGCTTGCCGATGGTGTCGTTGACCAGGTTGCCGACCTGGTAGCGATCGCAGGCGGCCAGGTATTGGCAGCCCCGGTCGAGGTAGTCGCGCATCGGCGCGTTGATGACCGGCGAGAACGAACTGACCACGGCCTTTTTCACCTGCCGCGGCTGGTGCGCCAGCGCCAGCAGGGTGCAGGCCCCGCCCCAGGAGAACGACATCACGTGGTCGGCCTGGAAGTGCTCGATCAGCTCCAGCAGGATGTGCGCCTCGGTCTCCTTGCTGATCAGGCGTTCCTGGCGGTTGTGCGGCTTGGACTTGCCGGCGTAGGGCTGGTCGTAGAGCACGACGTTGAATTGCGGGTGCAGGTTGCGCACCGTCTGGGCGAACGAGGCCGTGGTGGCCAGCGAGCCGTTGATCAGGATGATCGTTTTTTCAGCCGCATCCGCGCGATGGAACTCCGTGTAAACCCGATACTGACCTTGGATATCAAGTACAGCGATTTCTGGCCTCATGTCATCGACTCCTGGCGCAAAAAAAGGGTATTCGCGTCACCTAGGGTGCACGTTCTTTATGACAGGTAGGCATTTGCCTGAAGATAAAACCGGGGCCCTGTGTCGATCCTTCGTACACGTGTCGACGGTATTGTTTTAGGCGGGCAATTCACCGTGCCCCAAGGCATCTAGGCCTTGGGTAGCCGGCGAAAAGGTGTCTTCGACTGCACTTGTGACTGGTTGGTCACAGGCAGACTGACGAGTTAGGATTCAAGCAGTGGGTTGCGGTTCTCGCAAGTGCCGTTTGCGCAAATATGTGACTTTTGCCGCTGGGCGGTCGTATGGCGAGCGCGGGCCGTCTGTTGCGGCCCTATCGCCGGCAAGCCGGCTCCCACAAAAGCCCACGATGCCTCGGGCTGGTGGCGTACCTGTGGGAGCCGGCTTGCCGGCGATAGGGCCGCAACAGGCAACCTAGACCGTGGCGATTTCCTCAGTCGTCAGCGCCCTGAACGCCCCCGGCGCCAACTGCGGATCCAGCCGGATCGCCCCCATGCTTTCCCGATGCAGCCCCACCACCTTGTTGTCGAAGTGCCCGAACATGCGCTTGACCTGGTGATATCGCCCCTCGACGATCGCCAGCCGCGCCTGGCGCGGGCCGAGGATGTCGAGCTGGGCGGGTTGGGTGGTGAGGTCTTCGAAGGCGAAGTAGAAGCCCTGGCGGAATTTGTCGACGTAATGCGCGCCGATTTCGTCCTCGGTCTCGACCAGGTAATGCTTGGGCAGCTTGGTGGCGGGCTGGGTCAGGCGCCGTGACCATTGGCCATCGTTGGTCAGGATCAGCAGGCCGGTGGTGTTGAAGTCCAGGCGCCCGGCAATGTGCAGGTCGCCGCGCAGCTCGGCGGGCAGCAAGTCCAGCACGGTGCGGTGCTGCGGGTCCTGGGTGGCGCTCACGCACCCCGCTGGTTTGTGCAGCATCAGGTAGCGCGCCGGGCGGCCAGCCTGCAGCAGCTGGTCGTCCACTTCGACGCGGCTGAACTCGCGCACGTCGGCCTGCGGGTCGGTGACCACCTCGGCATCCACGCGCACACGGCGCTGCACCAGCAGCAGGCGCACTTGCTGGCGGTTGTAGCAGGGCAGGTTGGCGAGGAAGCGGTCGAGGCGCATGGCGGCAGGGCAGGGGTGTGGGTGGGCGCGCAGTCTAGCGGTTTTCCGGGTTGATCGGGGCGGGCTTGGGCGTCTGCTTGCCTTGTTCCGCCAGTTGCTCCAGCACCTGGGCGCAGCGCGGGCACAGGCAGGCCTTGTTCCGCAGCTCGGCGGGCAGGGCCTGGAGCACCGCAGGGTCGATGGTCACGGCATAGCACCAGCAGGCTTGCGTGGCGCTGCGTGGGTCGGCCAGGGCGCACTGGTTGAGGGCGCCGCAGGCGGGGCAATGCTGGGGGTCATTCATGTTCGGTTCCGGGAGTTTCACTGCAGACGCGGTTGCGCCCGGCCTGCTTGGCACGATAAAGCGCACGGTCGGCGCGGCTGAGCAGGGCATGCAGGGTGTCGCCTGGCTGCAGGCTGCTCAGGCCGATGCTGGTGGTCAGGCGCAGGGGTTGGTCGTCGTAGCTGAAGGTCAACTGCTCGGTGCGCCGGCGGATCTTCTGCGCAACGTCGATGGCTTGCCGGCCTTGGGTTTCGCGCAGCAGCACGATGAATTCCTCGCCGCCCCAGCGGCACAGTATATCCGACTGGCGCAGGCTGCCCTGCAGCACATTGGCGAACTGGCGCAGCACTTCGTCGCCGGCCAGGTGGCCGTGGGTGTCGTTGAGGACCTTGAAGTGGTCCAGGTCGATCAGCAATGCCACCAGTGGCGCGCAATCGCGCTGGGCCTGTTGCAGCGCTTGCGCCGCCAGCAGGTCGAAGCTGCGCCGGTTGGGCAGGCCGGTGAGGCTGTCGAGGGTGGCCAGCGCCTCGGTGCTGGCCTGGTGGCGCCTGAGCATGGCATGCAACAACGACAACACCACCAGGGTGATCATGGCGCAGATGGCCAGGTTCAGGTAAAGCGAATGGCGGATGCGGTCGAGGGTGCCGGTTTCGCGCTTGTCCACCAGTAGGTACCAGCCAAGTTCCGGCAGCTGGCGCACATTGAGGAAATGGCTGTGGCCGGTGCTGTCGCGGTATTCGTGGCTGCCCTCGCCGGGCACCGCTTGCTCTGCCAGCAGCTCGGCCAGGTCGGCGTTGCCCTGCAGCGCCTGGCCCACCCGCAGGCCATGCGGCCCACCGTCGGAGCCGGTGAGCAGGACCTTGCCCTGGGCGTCGGTGAAGAACACCGAGCGCTGGTAGCGCCGCTGGTAGTTGTCGATCAGCTTGACCACCGCATCCACGCTCAGGCCGACCCCGGCCGCGCCGATGAAGCGGTGCTGGTAGTCCAGTACCCGGTAGTTGATGAACACCGTCAGGCTGTCCTGGTTGGCCATGTCCAGGTCGACGTTGATTTCATACGGCGCGTTGAGTTCGCGCAAACGAAAGTACCAGGCATCACGCCAGGTGCCGGGCTCGACCCGTTTGAGCACGCCCTTGGCCTGGTAGTAGGTGAGGCTGCGGTCGGAGACGACGAACGAGGTGACGGTGGCCTGCTTGGCCATCACCTCGCCCAGGTAGCGGGTGATGCGCAGCGGGTCTTGCTCGCCGGCCAGCAGCCAGTCGCGCAGGAAGGTGTCCTGGGCCATCATCGAGGCGATCAGCACCGGGCGGATCAGGTCCTTCTGGATTTCCGAATAGACCGTGTCGGAGGTCAGCGGCAGCTCGGTATTGACGATGCCATCGCGGATCGCGCTGCGCGAGGCGAAGTAGCTGAGCAGCGAAGTGGCGAGAAAGCCGCAGGCCAGCAGCATCAGCAGGGCGAAAATCAGCGAGCGCTGTGAGAACAGGGCAGTGCGTGAAGGCATGATCGTCCCGTGATGTGTGCCGAGGCGCTCATTCTAGTGATATGACCGGAAAAAGACTGCAGCTTTTTTGGGGTTATCGGAGCTGTATCCAATTGTTGCAGAAATGGCACTGCACCTTGGCGCAACGGTCTTATTCAATGTCGATGAACGCTTTTCGATCGACGCTCGCCAGCGCCGCTGTTCGGGCACCCCTGCGGTCCAGGAGGCCGCCATGTCCTATCGAATATTGCTGATTGCCGTGTTGGCCCTTTTGACCAGCGCCTGTGCGCCCTATTACGGGAGTGGCAGCTATTACCGTTCGGATTACTACACCACCGATCGCTACGTGGTGCCGGGCTACTACCGGTATGACCGTTACTATGTAGCGCCGCAGCCGCGCTACTACTACCAGCCCGCGCCGCGTTACTACCACCCGGCGCCGGTGCCGCAATACCGGCCCTATCCGCAGCCGGGCATGAACCAGTGGCATGGCAACCCGCGCTATGACTATAGCAATCGCCAGCGGGATGACTATGGCCGGGATCGTGACCGCAACGACTACCGAAATGGTAGCCAGCGTTATCAGAATGACCACTCGCACTCCAACGGTTGGGGCAATCGTGATCATCAGCCCGATGGCGGGCGCAACTGGCAGAGGTGATGCCCAGAGGGGCCGCGCTGCGGCCCATTCGCGGGGCAAGCCCGCTCCCACAGGTACTCCACTGTCATCTCGGCGAGTGCTGAACCTGTGGGAGCGGGCTTGCCCCGCGAATGGGCTGCAGAGCAGCCCCATCAGGCCAGGTCAGCCAACGGATGGCGCCCCTCCCATACCTTCACGAAGTGCGCCTCAACCACCGCCGCCGGCACCTGCGCCACATCCGGCCAGTGCCAGCGGGGCTGGTTGTCCTTGTCCAGCAGGCGCGCGCGCACGCCTTCGCTGAATTCCGGATGACGGCAGCAATTGAGGCTCATGCCGTACTCCATCTGGAACACCTGCGCCAGTGACAGGTGCCGGGCCCGGCGGATCTGCTCCCACACCAGGTGCGCAGTCAACGGGCAGCCCTCGTGCAGGCGGTTACCCGCTTCGGCCAGCAGCGGGTCGCTGTGGTGCTTCAGGCCTTGCAGGGCATGCCATGCAGCGGCGGGGTCGGCAACATCGAGCAATTGGTCGATCACCTGGCGCCGGGGCAGCCATTGCGCCTGGGGCAGTTGCTCGCAGGCGCGGTGCTGCTCGGCCTTGAGCAGGCTGTTGAGCTGCAGCTCGGTCTGTTCCTGCCAGTTCAGCTGCAGCAGCTCATCGATCAATTCCTCCTGCTGGTGCTCGCCGAAGAAGCGGTCGGCAAGGCCCAGGTCGAGAGCATCGCGCGCATTGATCGGTGCGCCGGTCAGGCCCAGGAACAGCCCCAGCTTGCCCGGCAGCCGGGCGAGGAACCAGCTCGCACCGACGTCGGGGTACAGGCCAATGCTGATCTCCGGCATCGCCAGGCGGCTGCTGGGCGTGACGATCCGCACGTTGGCGCCCTGCAGCAGCCCCATGCCGCCACCCAGCACATGCCCGTGGCCCCAGCACAGCAGGGGTTTGGGGTAGGTGTGCAGCAGGTAGTCGAGGCGATATTCGGCCGCAAAGAAGGTGGCGGCCAGCGGTGGCACGCTGCCTGGGTGGTCGCGGCAGGCCTGGGCCAGCGCCCGCACATCGCCCCCGGCGCAGAACGCCTTGGCGCCGTTGCCGCGCAGCAGCACGCAGACCACGCCCGGGTCGCGGGCCCATTCGTGCAGCTGTTCGCCGAGCACTTCGATCATCGGCAGGTTGAGGGCGTTGAGCGCCTTGGGCGCATCCAGGGTGGCAACGCCGATGCGGGCGCCATCGACGCCGGTGAGTACCTCGCAATGAATGGACATGGACTACCTCGCACAGGTCATCACCCTAGTATGGCCTGCGTGGCCGATCATGCCGGTCGGCGGTCGGATCGATTGACAAGGGCGGGTGGCTTACCTAGTGTCGCGCCCATTGTTTACGGATGGCCCCATGACTGACGACGATCGCATCAAACTCGAACCCGGTTGGAAGGCTGCACTGCGCGCCGAGTTCGACCAGCCCTACATGCACCAGCTGCGCGAATTCCTGCGCCAGGAATATGCGGCCGGCAAGGAGATCTACCCGCCGGGGCCGATGATCTTCAATGCGCTCAACTCCACGCCACTGGAGCAGGTGAAGGTGGTGATCCTCGGCCAGGACCCGTACCACGGCCCGGGCCAGGCCCACGGCCTGTGCTTCTCGGTGCAGCCGGGCGTGCCGACGCCGCCGTCGCTGGTGAACATCTACAAAGAGCTGCAGCGTGACCTGAACATCCCCATCGCCAGCCACGGCTACCTGCAGAGCTGGGCCGAGCAAGGGGTGTTGCTGCTCAACACGACCATGACCGTCGAGCGCGCCAATGCGGCTTCGCATGCCAAGAAAGGCTGGGAGTTCTTTACCGACCGGGTCATCCAGGTAGTCAGCGAGCAGTGCCCGAACGTGGTGTTCCTGCTGTGGGGCGCCCATGCCCAGAGCAAGCAGAAGCTGATCGATGGCACCAAGCACCTGGTGCTGAAATCGGTGCACCCGTCGCCGTTGTCGGCCTACCGCGGGTTCCTGGGGTGTGGGCACTTCAGCCGCACCAATGGTTTTCTCGAGCAGCGTGGGTTGGCGCCGATCAACTGGGTGTTGCCGCCGCTGTAGCGGTGGGCCCATCGCCGGCAAGCCGGCTCCCACAGGTCATGTGAGAGCCGGCTTGCCGGCGATGAAAGCGCCTCCCTCTACTGCGGGTCGGCATTCCACAGCCTGAACAACGGCTCCGCCAGAAACAGCACGAACAGCAAGCGCATCACCTGCAGCGCCGTCACCAGTGGCACCGACAACTGCAAGGTCTCCGCCGTCAGGCTCATTTCGGCAATCCCCCCGGGCATCATGCCCAAGGTCAGCGAGCGCAAGTCCAGCGCCGTCATCAGGCTCAAACCCCAGGCCGCAGCGCCGGCAATCAGCATGCACAACCCCGTGGCCACCAGTGTGCGCCCCAGAAACGACGGCGCCCGGCGGAAGAACGCGCGGTTGAAGTGGCAGGCCAGGCCGCTGCCGATCAGCCATTGGCCGACCTGGCTGGCGCCATTGGGCAGGGCGATCTGCAGGTTGGCCGCCAGGCTCAGCGTCGCCGCCACCAGCAACGGCCCGAACAGCCAGGGGTTGGGCTGGCGCAAGCGCTGCCAGAGGAAGCCGACCGCCACCCCCAGTGGCACGATCAACGCCAGCCAGCCCCAACTGACACTGCCGGCGTGATTGAGTGCCACGCCATCCCCAATCAGCAACTTGAACAGCGCCGGCACGCACAGCACCACCGCCAGCACGCGCAAGCTCTGCGCCGCCGCCACCTGGCTGAGCACCGCGCCGTTGCGCGCCCCCAGGTTGACCATCTCCCCCGACCCGCCAGGCATGCTGGCGAAAAACGCCGTGGCGCGGTCTTCACCGGTGCGCCGCAGCAGCCACACGCCAACCCCGCTGGACACCGTGGTGAACAGCGCGGCAAAGAAGATCAGCAGGAAATGGCTGGCCACCTGCTCGATCACCGCCGGGGTGAAGTGCAGGCCAATGCCCAGGCCGATGATGCACTGGCCGCATTTGCGGCCATGGGGGATTTCCGACAACTGCCAGGGCGTCAGGCAGCGCACCAGGATGATCGCCAGCAACGAGCCGACCATCCACGGCAAAGGCCAGCCGACCTTGCTGGCGAGATACCCGCCCGCAAGGCCGACCAGCCCGGTCGCAACGAACAGCGGCAGCGACCGATCAGGCATCGGCCATGGCCCGGCGCTGCAGGCTGCGTTTGCGCCAGATGCGCAGCAGCGGCAGGCCAAGCATGCACACCACCAGCACCCACACGCCCATGCTGATCGGGCTCGACCAGAGGATGCCCAGCTCGCCGTTGGAGATCGACAGCGCCCGGCGCAGGTTCTGCTCCATCAGGCCGCCGAGGATGAAGCCGAGCAGGATCGGCGACAGGGGGAAGTCCAGCTTGCGCAGGATGTAGCCCATGATGCCGATGCCGACCATCAGGAACAGGTCGAAGGTGGTGGCATGCACGGCGTACACACCGATCGCGGTGATGATCGCGATCACCGGCACCAGGGCCCAGTTCGGCACGGCCAGGATGCGGGTGAAGATGCGGATCATCGGGATGTTCAGGATCACCAGCATGATGTTGGCGATGAACAGCGAAGCGATCAGGCCCCAGACGATGTCCGGCTGCTGTTCGAACAGCAGCGGGCCGGGGGTGATGTTGTACAGGGTCAGCGCGCCGATCATCACCGCCGTGGTGCCCGAGCCTGGTACGCCCAGGGTCAGCATCGGCACCAGGGCGCCGCAGCAGGAGGCACCGATGGCGGTTTCCGGCGCGGCCAGGCCGCGGGCGTCGCCCTTGCCGAACTTGCCGCTTTCGCCGGCGATGCGTTTCTCGGTCATGTAGGCAACGGCACTGGCCAGGGTAGCGCCGGCCCCCGGCAGCACGCCCATGATGAAGCCGAGCAGGCCGCAGCGCAGGTTGACCACGAACACCGAGGCCGCTTCCTTGAAGTTGAACAGCATGCGCCCGGTGGCCTTGACCGCCTGGTGGCCATGGTGGGTCTTCTCCAGCAGCAGGAGGATTTCGCTGATGGAGAACAGGCCCAGTACCAGCACCACGAACTGGATGCCATCGGCCAGGTGCACGCTGTCACCGGTGAAGCGGTACACGCCGCTGTTGGCATCGATGCCGACCGCCGAGAGGAACAGGCCGATCAAGGCGGCAATGAAGGTCTTCAGCGGCTTGTCCCCAGCCATGCCGCCGAGCGCGACGATGGCGAACACCATCAGCACGAAGTACTCCGCCGGGCCGAAGGCGATCGCCCATTTCGCCAGCAGCGGGGCGAACAGCACCATGCCGCAGGTGGCGATGAAGGCGCCGATGAACGAACTCCACGCCGACAGCGACAGGGCCACGCCGGCCAGGCCGTTGCGCGCCATCGGGTAGCCGTCGAGGGTGGTCATCACGGTCGAGGCTTCGCCGGGGATGTTCAGCAGGATCGAGCTGATCCGCCCGCCGTACTCACAACCCAGGTACACCGCAGCCAGCAGGATCAGCGCCGATTCGGGCGGCAGGCCGAGGGCGAAGGCGATCGGGATCAGCAAGGCCACGCCGTTGATCGGGCCCAGGCCCGGCAGCAGGCCGACCACGGTGCCGATCAGCGTGCCCGACAGGGCGGTGACCAGGTTGTACGGGCTCAGGGCGACGCCGAAGCCCTGGCCCAGGTAGCTCAAGGTATCCATGTGTCAGTTCTCCAGTACGCTCAGCAGGCCAAGGGGCAGGGGCACATCCATCACGCGGTCGAACAGCCAGTAGAGGAACAGGCTCATGCCCACCACCACGATGGCGCTGTGCAGCCAGCGGCCACCGTACAGGCGGGCCATGGGGATGCCGACCAGGATGGCGCTGAGGATGAAGCCCAGGGCTTCGAAGGTGGCGGCGAAGACGATCAGCAGGCCGACGCAGAAACCGATCTTGGTCAGGGTTTCGCGGTCCAGCGCCGGCTCGTCGTCCTTGCGCACGATCGGCGTCGGGCGGATGGCCAGGTACAGCAGGCCCAGGCCGATCAGGCCGAGCATCAGCAGCGGGTAGGCGCGCGGGCCCACCGGTTCATAGGAAAACGCGGCCTGGTAGGGCCAGGCCATCACGGCCAGGGCGGCGCAGATCGCCAGCAGGGCCAGGGCGAAGATACGTTGCAGGATCATCGGGGAATCCTCGTGGGGGCAGGTAGAGGCTGTGCTGGCCTCATCGCCGGCAAGCCGGCTCCCACAGAGGGAGCACCGCTGTACCTGTGGGAGCTGGCTTGCCAGCGATGAGGCCAGTACCGGCCATCCGGGCTTACTGGATCAGGCCGAATTCCTTGGCCAGCGCCTTGTAGTCGGCTACCTGCTTCTTCACATAGCCGTCCAGCTCTTCACCGGTCATGGCGAACGGGAACAGCTCGCGCTGGTCACGCAGCTGGGCGAAGTCCTCGGAGGCGAGCATCTTGTCGAACGACTGCTTCCACCAGGCGTAGTCTTCGTCGCTGACCTTCGGCCCCAGGTAGAAGCCGCGCACCACCGGCCAGACGATGTCGTAGCCCTGCTCCTTGGCGGTGGGGATGTTCTTCATTTCCGGCTCGTCCAGGCGGTTTTCCGAGAACACCGCGAGGATGCGCATGTTGCCGCTCTGGATATGCGGCATGGAGTCGGAAATGTCGGTGGAGCCTACCTGGATGTGGCCACCGAGCAGCGCGGTGGCAATTTCGCCGCCGCCTTCCAGGGCCACGTAGCGCAGGTCGCGCGGGTTGATGCCGGCGGCCTTGGCGATCAGTGCGGTCTGCATCCAGTCCTGGCTGCCGACGGTACCGCCGGAGCCGATCACCACCTTGCTCGGGTCCTTCTTCAGCGCCGCGACCAGGTCGTCGAGGGTCTTGTAGGGCGAATCGCTTTTCACCGCGATGGCGCCATAGCTGGTGCCGACCGCTGCCAGCCACTTCACCGCGTTCTCATCGAAGCGGCCGAACTTGCCCTGGGCCAGGTTCAGCAGCGAGCCGCTGGACCAGGCCACCAGGGTGCCGGCATCGGCCGGGCGCTGGGCGACCACGGCGTTGTAGGCCACGGCGCCGACACCACCTGGCATGTAGGTCACGCGCATCGGCTTGCTGAGGATCTTTTCCTGCACCAGGGCGCTCTGCACCAGCTTGCAAGTCAGGTCGAAACCGCCGCCGGGCGAGGCCGGGGCGATGCATTCGGGGCGTTTCGGTTCAGCGGCCAGGGCATTGCCGGCCAACAGCAGGCAACCGGTAGCCAGAACGAGGTGGCGCAGTGAAAAGGTCATCGTCTATCTCCGTGAGCATTGTTGTTATGGGTTACCGCTACTGGCTTACCAAAGGGCCACGCTGTAGCTCACCAACAGCCGCACTTCGTCGGCATCGCGGGCGAAGTTGGAGCGGAAGGTGGCGTTGCGCAGGCGCACGGCGACGTCTTTCAACGGGCCGCTTTGTACCACGTACTTGAACTCGGTGTTGCGCTCCCACTCCTTGCCCTCGCCACCGGCGGCGCGGCTGACGTTGTCACCGCTGAGGTAGCGGGTCATGAAGGTCAGGCCGGGGATGCCCAGGGCGGCGAAGTTGTAGTCGTAGCGCGCCTGCCAGGAGCGCTCGTCGGCGCCGGCGAAGTCGTTGATCTGGACGAAGTTGACCAGGTAGGGGTCGGCACCGTCGACGTAGGGGAAGGCGCTGTCGCCCGACAGCTGCTGCCAGGCGGCGCTGACCTTGTGCCCGCCCAGGCTGTAGCTGAGCATGCCGTTGAAGGTGGTGTTGTCGATGCGCCCGGCCTTGGCGGCGCCGGCGTCGTCGCTGAGCGCCAGGCGCAAGTCGGCGCCGAAGGTGCCCGGGCCCCAGGGCTGGGTGGCGAGCAGGCCGATGAAGTGCTGGCGGTAGATGTCGTCGAGCTGGGCGAAGTGGTAGCTGCCGGTGATGCGGTCGGTGAACTTGTAGTCCAGGCCGGCCAGGTCGAGGTTGTCGGCCGTGAAGGTGCCACCGAAGCGCCCGTTCTTGTTGTTGAGCGCCAGGTCTTCCCAGTTGGTGTCGTTGCGGTCCTTGGCCTTGTCCAGGCGCCCGCCGGTGAAGGTCAGGCCCTTGATTTCCTGGGAGGTGAGCAGGCCACCTTCGAAGGTTTGCGGCAGGATGCGGCCGTCGTTGGGCTGCAGGGTCGGCAGTTCAGGGATGAGGGTGCCGATCTTCAGTTCGGTCTTGGACACCTTCACCTTGCCGGTCAGGCCGAGCTTGGAGTATTCGTCGGCGGCCTTGCCGTCATCGTGGGTCGGCAGCAGGCCGGTGTCGGTGCGGTCGGGGCTGGAATCGAGCTTGATGCCCATCATCCCCAGCGCATCCAGGCCGAAACCGACCGGGCCTTCGGTGTAGCCGGACTCGAAGTTGAGCATGAAACCCTGGGCCCATTCGTCACGCTTGGATTGCTGCGCGCTGGTGCCGTCGCGGAAGTCGCGGTTGAAGTACATGTTGCGGGTTTCGAAGGTCGCCGTGCTGTCTTCGAAGAAGGCGGCCTGGCTCATTGGGGCGACACCGGCGAGGGCCAGGGCACTGGCGATGGCCGAGGGGCGTGCGGACAGGGAACGGGCAGGTGCGAATGCCTGCGGCTGCGATGACAGCATCGGGATGGCTCCGTTTATTGTTCTTATTCGTTGCACCTTGCTGGTGCTTTTTTCGGCGCATGGGGCGACCGTGGTGCGATGCTAGGCAACCAACCTTTCGCTAACCTTTCAGCGCGAAAGGTTTGTCACAAAGGGCTTCACAGGCCGGGCGACAGCGGTACACTCCGCGCCACCGCCCCACCCGAGCAGGGAGAATCCGATGCGTGTGCTGCTGGTCGAAGACCACCTGCAACTGGCCGAAAGCGTGGCCCAGGCCCTGAAAAGCCATGGCCTGACCGTGGATGTATTGCACGATGGCGTGGCCGCCGACCTGGCCTTGGCCAGCGAGGAATACGCCGTTGCCGTGCTCGACGTGGGCTTGCCGCGCATGGACGGTTTCGAGGTGCTGGCGCGCCTGCGCAGCCGGGGCAAAACCCTGCCGGTGCTGATGCTGACCGCGCGCAGCGATGTGAAGGACCGCGTGCACGGCCTGAACCTTGGCGCCGACGACTACCTGGCCAAACCCTTCGAACTCACCGAGCTGGAGGCGCGGGTCAAGGCACTGCTGCGCCGAAGCGTGCTCGGTGGCGAGCGCCAGCAGCGTTGCGGGCCGCTGGTGTATGACCTGGACACCCGCCGCTTTACCCTGGGTGAAGACAACCTGACCCTGACCTCGCGCGAGCAGAGTGTGCTGGAGGCGCTGATCGCCCGCCCGGGCCGGGTGATGAGCAAGGAGCAACTGGCCGCCCAGGTGTTCGGCCTGGATGAGGAAGCCAGCCCCGATGCCATCGAAATCTACATCCACCGGCTGCGCAAGAAACTCGATGGCCAGCCGGTGGCCATCGTCACCTTCCGTGGCCTGGGTTACCTGCTCGAGCATCGCGATGCGTGACAACGGCAGCCTGCGCGGGCGGCTCCTGGGCAACCTGGCGTTGTTGCTGGTGGTGCTGATGCTGGCCAGTGGCCTTAGCGCCTACTGGAATGGCCGCGAAGCTGCCGACACCGCCTATGACCGCACCTTGCTGGCCTCGGCCAGGACCATTGCCGCCGGGCTGTCCCAGCGTGACGGCACCCTGAGCGCGGATGTGCCCTACGTGGCGCTCGACACCTTCGCCTACGACAGCGCCGGGCGCATCTACTACCAGGTGCTGGACATCAACCAGAAGCTGATCTCGGGCTACGAGAAGCTGCCGCCGCCGCCCCCCGGCACCCCGCGCACCGACGACTACCCAGCGCTGGCGCGTTTCTACGACGCCTCCTACCTGGGCCAGGATGTACGCGTGGTCAGCCTGCTCAAGGCGGTGAGCGAGCCGAACATGAACGGCATGGCGGAAATCCGCGTGGCCGAGACCGAAGAGGCGCGGGTGCGCATGGCCCGCGGGCTGATGGCCGACACCTTGCTGCGCCTGGGCTTGCTGGCGCTGGGAGCGCTGGTGATGGTGTGGTTTGCCGTGAGCGCCGCGCTGCGGCCCCTGGAGCGCCTGCGCACGGCGGTGGAAGAGCGCCAGCCGGACGACCTGCGGGCGCTGCCGGTGGTGCAGGTGCAGCGCGAACTCGGGCCACTGGTGCATGCCCTGAACCACTTCACCGAGCGCTTGCGCGGGCAGTTCGAGCGCCAGGCGCAGTTCATCGCCGAGGCCGCCCACGAATTGCGCACGCCGCTGGCCGCGCTCAAGGCGCGGGTCGAACTGGGCCTGCGCTCACAGCAGCCCGAGCAGTGGCGCCAGACCCTGGAATCGGCCGCCCAGGGTACCGATCGCCTGACGCACCTGGCCAACCAGTTGCTGTCGCTGGCGCGCGTGGAAAACGGCGCCCGGGCGATTGCCGAAGGCGGCGCGCAGCGCCTGGACCTGAGCCAGCTGGCGCGCGAGCTGGGCATGGCCATGGCGCCACTGGCGCATAACCGCGGCGTGGCATTGGCGCTGGAAGCCGAGGCGCCGGTGTGGCTCAAGGGCGAACCGACCTTGCTCAACGAGTTGCTGAGCAACCTGGTGGACAATGCCCTGGCGCATACCCCGGCGGGCGGCAACGTGATCCTGCGGGTGCTGGCGCCGGCGGTGCTGGAGGTCGAGGACGATGGGCCAGGGATTCCCGAGGATGAGCGCGAGCGGGTGTTCGAGCGCTTCTATCGGCGCGGAGCCCAGGGCAGTGGCCTGGGGTTGGCCATCGTCGGCGAGATCTGCCGGGCGCACCTGGCGCAGATCAGCCTGCATGATGGCGAGCAGGGTGGACTGAAGGTGCGGGTGAGTTTCATCGCCGATTAGACCCCTTCGCGGGCAAGCCCGCTCCCACAGGAGATGAGATTGGATTGAACCTGTGGGAGCGGGCTTGCCCCGCGAAGGGGCCAGAGCGGTCATCCGCTGATCAGCGCAACATGCTCCGCGCTTCGAGCAGCTCGGCGATTTCCAGCTCGGTGCCATACGGCAAGCCCAGGTGACGATAGGCCGGCAGCGCCGCCAGCGGCCGGCTGCGCGCGCGCTGGCTCAGGCAGCGGGCAATCTGCACCACGTCGATGTAGTCGACCTTGTCGGTGCTGCGGTCCAGGTACTGGACCTGGCTCGGCAGGTTGACCAGCTGCTCGGGAAACTCCCAGGAAGACAGGATCTTGTCACCCAGCACCGGCTGGATCTGCTCGATCACATAGTGCAGGCAGACCGGGTCGGAAAGCAGCTCGTTGTGCTCTTCGGCATAGATCAGCACCGGCAGCGCGCCAATCTGGTGGACCAACCCGCCCAGGGTCGCCTGGTCGGGTTTGAGCTGGGTGTAGCGCCGGCACAGTTCATAGCTGATGCCTGCAACTTCCAGGCTGTTGGCCCAGATATCGCGAAGTTTCTGCTCTACAGCCGAAGACCGGGCATGGAAGATCTGCTCGATCACCAGGCCGATGGCCAGGTTGCAGCTGTAGTTGATACCCAGGCGGGTGATGGCGGTGTGCAGGTCGGTGACCTCGACCGCCGCACGCAGCAGCGGGCTGTTGACCACCTTGATCAGGCGTGCCGAAAGGGCCGCGTCGCGGCCGATCACCTTGCTCAGCGCAGCAACGCTGATTTCCGTGTCTTCGGCGGCCTCGCGGATGCTCAGGGCGACTTCCGGCAAGGTCGGCAGGACCAGGTCATCGTTGTCGATGGCAGCGAGCAACTGTGCTTGAACCGTCTCGGCCAGCTTGTTCATGAACTTCTCTACCGCAGTGGTGGCGTGCTGGTCAGCGCTGGATTTCCCGGTCGCGGTCCAGTTCGTAAGGCAGGCTCAACAGCGCCAGGCGCGGCCCTTGCAGGCTGCCCAGGTGCAAGTTGTCATCTTCCACTGCATCGGCGCTCAGCACTGCCAGCAGCTCGCAGCCCTGGCCCGTGCTGGCCGCAAGCACCACTTCGCCAACCGAGGAGCCGTGGGTGGGCGAGAAGATTTCCGCGCCCGGCGCTGGGGCCTGCTGCTCGGCCAGAGCCAGGCGATACTGGCGACGCTTGAGCTTGCCCAGGTACTGCATGCGCGCGACGATTTCCTGGCCGGTGTAGCAGCCTTTCTTGAAGCTGACGCCGTCGACCGCCTGCAGGTTGATCATCTGCGGGATGAACAGCTCGCGGGTCGGGCCCATGACCTGGCCGATACCGGCGCGGATCTGCCCCAGCAACCAGTCGTTGAGGCTGCCTTCAGGCAAGGTGGTGGCCAATGTTTCGCGCACGCGGGCGGCGTTGTCGGCCGGTACCCACAGCTCGACACGGCCGGCGGAGGCGGTGATGGCGATCAGGCCGTCATGGCGCACGGTGGCGCCGGCGCTGGCCGGCACGCTCAAACCCAGGGCTTGCAGCGCGGCATCGCCTTGCTGCAGGCCGAAGCGCACCCAGGCCGCGCTTTCGTCGCTGAGCGTGGCTTTGGAAAACACCGCGTATTTCTTCAGGTCGGCCAGTTGCGCCTCGAGCAGGTCGCTGGCCATCGCCAGCAGGTAGCCATTGCCCTCGGGAAGGATGCGAAAGCTCGACTGCATCCGCCCCTTGACCATGCAGCGGGCGCCGAGGCCGGCGTGTTCGAGGCTCAGGTAGTTGATGTTGCAGGTCAGCTGGCCCTGCAGGAACTTGCCGGCGTCGGAGCCGCGGACGGCGAGGATGCCCTCGTGGGACAGGGGGCTGAAGAAAGCGGAATCGGCCATGGGTCATCGCGGTGGCTAAAGTCTGGCGGCCATCATAGAACGCCGGTAACAAAATAGGTAGGTGACTAGACCAACGCCCGGTGTCGCGCGCGGTTTGGCGCGGTATACTGCGCGACCATTCGAGGAGGGCCCCATGGTCGAACAAACTGAACTCAACCGGCTTTTCTGGCACAGCCGCCGCGGCATGCTGGAACTGGACGTGCTGCTGGTGCCATTCACCCAGGAAGTCTACCCGACCCTCAGCGAAGCCGACCGCGAGCTCTACGTTCGCCTGTTGAGCTGCGAGGACCAGGACATGTTCGGCTGGTTCATGGAGCGTACCGAGTCCGAAGACCCGGAGCTGCAGCGCATGGTCCGCATCATCCTGGACCGTGTCCAGCCCAAGTGAATCCTTCGAGTGCCGTTGGCAGGGCTCGCGCCTGCTGCTGACGGCCTACCTGGCCTGCCAGGTGTTGGCGCAGATGGCCTTGTGGCCGAGTGCGCTGCCCTGGTGGTGCTGCCTTGCCGTTCTGGCTGCCTGTATCGCCCACGCTTGCTGGGCCATTCCCCGACGAATCCTATTGAACGATAGCCGCGCCATCACCGGTGTGCGCCGAGACGCGCTTGGCTGGCGGGTGTTCAGCCGTGCGCAAGGGTGGCAGCCGGTGCGCTTGTGTCGAGACAGCGTGGCGCTGCCGGGGCTGGTGGTGTTGCGGTTCGTCAGGGCAGGGCGGTGGTTTGGCCAGAGCCAGTGCGTGCCTCGCGATGCGCTGGCGGCCGATCAGCATCGCCGGCTGCGGGTCAGGCTCAAGTTCAGTCGGCGCAGGTGGGCAGAGGCATTGGGGCAATGAACAGGCTGTGAGCCGTTCCATCGCCGGCAAGCCGGCTCCCACAGGAACAGTGCAGGCCAAGATCCCTGTGGGAGCCGGCTTGCCGGCGATGGAAGCACCGCGGACTTTCAGACCGGGCTAAGGATGGTGTCCTTGGCCTCGGGCAGCATCCCCGGGTAATCCAGGGTGTAGTGCAGCCCACGGCTTTCCTTGCGCTGCATCGCCGAGCGGATCATCAGCTCCGCCACCTGGGCCAGGTTGCGCAGTTCGATCAGGTCGCGGCTGACCTTGTAGTTGCTGTAGAACTCGTCGATCTCGTCGAGCAGCAGGCGCACGCGGTGTTCGGCGCGTTGCAGGCGCTTGCTGGTGCGCACGATGCCCACGTAGTCCCACATGAAGCGGCGCAACTCGTCCCAGTTGTGCGCGATGATCACGTCTTCGTCCGAGTCGGTCACCTGGCTGGCATCCCAGCCGGGCAGGGCGCTGGGCATCTTGATCTGCGCCAGGTGCGCCTGGATGTCCGCAGCGGCCGCGCGGCCATAGACGAAGCATTCGAGCAGCGAGTTGCTGGCCATGCGGTTGGCGCCGTGCAGGCCGGTGCAGCTGGTTTCGCCGATGGCGTACAGGCCGGGCACGTCGGTGTGCCCGCGATCGTCGACCACCACCCCGCCGCAGGTGTAGTGGGCCGCTGGCACCACTGGGATCGGCTGGCGGGTGATGTCGATGCCGAAGGTCAGGCAGCGCTCGTAGACGGTGGGGAAGTGGCTCTTGATGAATTCGGCCGGCTTGTGGGTGATGTCCAGGTAGACGCAGTCTACGCCCAGGCGCTTCATCTCGTGGTCGATGGCGCGGGCGACGATATCGCGTGGGGCCAGCTCCTCGCGCGGGTCGAAGCTCGGCATGAAGCGCTCGCCATTGGGCAGGCGCAACAGGGCGCCTTCGCCACGCAGGGCTTCGGTGATCAGGAAACTCTTGGCCTGCGGGTGATACAGGCAAGTCGGGTGGAACTGGTTGAATTCCAGGTTCGCAACCCGACAACCGGCGCGCCAGGCCATGGCGATGCCGTCGCCACAGGCGCCGTCGGGGTTGCTGGTATAGAGGTAGACCTTGGCCGCGCCGCCGGTCGCCAGCACGGTGAAGCGGGCGCCAAAGGTGTCTACCTCACCGCTGTTGCGGTTCAGCACGTAAGCCCCCAGGCAGCGGTCGCCGGCCTGGCCCAGCCGTCGTTCGGTGATCAGGTCCACCGCCACGCGCTGTTCGAGCAGCTCGATGTTCGGACGCTGGCGCGCCTGGGCCAGCAGCGTGGTGAAGATGGCCGCGCCGGTGGCATCGGCGGCATGGATGATGCGCCGATGGCTGTGGCCGCCTTCGCGGGTCAGGTGGAACTCGAAACCGCCGTCGTCGACGCTGGAATGCTCGTCACGGGTGAACGGCACGCCTTGTTCGATCAGCCACTCGATGGCTTCGCGGCTGTGCTCGACGGTGAAGCGCACCGCGGCTTCGTCGCACAGGCCGCCGCCGGCATTGAGCGTGTCCTCGACATGGGACTGCACGGTGTCGGTATCGTCCAGCACCGCGGCGACGCCGCCCTGGGCCCAGAAAGTCGAACCGTTGGCCAGGTCTCCCTTGCTCAGCACGGCGATGCGCAAATGGCCAGGAAGGTTAAGTGCCAAGCTGAGACCGGCGGCGCCGCTGCCGATCACCAGGACATCATGTTGGAATTGTTGGCTCATGTCGGGACACTAGTAATCTTGGAAAGGGGCGCGGCACAATAGTCACGCGCAGATGGCATTGTGAAACTATCGTGAACGCAGGCCGGGCTGCCTTTATAGCAGCCTGCGGTAGACAATTTCCATGCCACCTGCGACGTTACGGCGATCTTCGGGGGAACTTTCCTGTACGCCTGGAAATCCTATGAAGGCTGCCCGTGCGCCAGAATTTCGCGCGGCGACGCGTGGCGGCAGCTCTATCCGGGCTGACACCTGCGTATCCGAAACCTGATTATCGACGCAGCCGGCCGTGCCCGCGCCGCGTCTTCCGTGCGAGCCGACCAAGGGCCGCAGGAAACTTGCTTGGAGGAGAGAACTTTTGCGAAAAGCCCGAGTCTATGTTTGCAAGCCTGAACGATGGCTTTTGCAACGCTCCTTCAAGTTCACTGAGGAGTGTTCATGCTAACCCAGGAAGAGGATCAGCAGCTTGTCGAGCGCGTGCAGCGCGGCGACAGGCGAGCGTTCGATCTGTTGGTGCTGAAGTATCAGCACAAGATTCTCGGGTTGATCGTGCGGTTCGTTCACGATACCCACGAAGCCCAGGATGTGGCGCAGGAAGCCTTTATCAAGGCCTACCGTGCGCTTGGCAATTTCCGCGGAGACAGTGCGTTTTACACCTGGCTGTACCGCATCGCCATCAACACGGCGAAGAATTACCTGGTGTCCCGTGGAAGACGGCCTCCAGACAGTGATGTGAGCTCCGAGGATGCGGAGTTTTACGACGGCGATCATGGTCTCAAGGATCTCGAGTCCCCAGAGCGCTCGTTGTTGCGGGATGAAATCGAAGGCACTGTCCATCGCACCATCCAGCAACTGCCCGAAGATCTGCGCACGGCATTGACCCTGCGTGAATTCGACGGGTTGAGTTACGAAGACATTGCCAGTGTCATGCAATGTCCGGTGGGTACCGTGCGCTCTCGAATCTTCCGCGCTCGGGAGGCCATAGATAAAGCCCTGCAGCCGTTGTTGCAGGAAACCTGAGACAGCGGCGACAGCCAAGAGAGGAACCGCCATGAGTCGTGAAGCTTTGCAGGAATCGCTGTCCGCGGTGATGGATAACGAAGCGGACGAACTGGAATTGCGTCGGGTGCTGAATGCCGTCGACGATGCCGAAACCCGTGCCACCTGGTCGCGTTACCAGGTAGCCCGCGCAGCGATGCACAAGGAGCTGCTGCTGCCCAAGCTGGATATCGCCTCGGCGGTGTCTGCCGCACTGGCTGACGAAGCCGTGCCAGCCAAGGTCAAGCAAGGCCCTTGGCGCAGCATCGGCCGCCTGGCCGTTGCAGCGTCGGTGACCGTTGCGGTGCTGGCGGGTGTGCGCATGTACAACCAGGACGAAATCACCGGTGCCGAGCTGGCTTCTTCCCAGCAGCCTGCGCAACAAGGCCTGAGCATGCCACAAACTCAGGGCCCGGCCGTTCTGGCAGGCTATAGTGAGAGCAGTGAGCAACCGACCGGGCCAATGGCCAACGGTGTGCTGCAGAACCAGGCCGGCTGGGATCAGCGTCTGCCAGGCTACCTGCGCCAGCATGCCCAGGAATCTGCGCTCAAGGGCACTGAAACCGCATTGCCTTATGCTCGCGCTGCCAGCCTGGAAAACCGCTAAGTAAGGAGGATCATGCGCGCGCTACCTCTTCTGTCGCTGCTGATAGGCAGCTGCGTGATGGTGCCAGCGTTGGCGGCCAACTCTTCGCCCGAGGCGAACGAATGGTTGAACAAGCTGGCACAGGCCGAGCAAAAACAGAGTTACCAGGGCTCCTTCGTCTACGAGCGTAACGGCAGCTTCTCTTCCCACGATATCTGGCACCGGGTTCAGGACGGCAAGGTCAGCGAGCGGCTGCTGCAGCTCGATGGCGCCGCCCAGGAAATCGTGCGCGTGGATGGCAAGGTGCAGTGCGTCAGTGGCGCCCTGGTCAGCGGCGTAGGTACGCCGCCTGATGCGGGTACGCGAGTGCTCGATCCTCTCAAGCTCATGAGCTGGTACGACCTGCGTCTTGCAGGCAAGGCGCGCGTCGCCGGGCGCGATGCCGTGATCGTCACCCTGACCCCGCGGGACCAGCACCGCTACGCCTTCGAGTTGCACCTGGATCGCCAGACAGGCCTGCCCCTGCGTTCATTGATGCTCAATGACAAGGGGCAGTTGCTCGAGCGCTTCCAGATGACCCGCCTGGAAACCGACAACCCGCCCACTGACCAGGACCTGCACCCGAGCGCGGCGTGCAAGCCGGTAGAGCATGTGGCCAGCACCAAGACCGATGCGGTGGCCGGCTGGCGTTCGGATTGGCTCCCCGACGGCTTCGAGCTCATCAACAGCACCGTTCGCCGCGACCCGGCGCGCGACAGCACCATCAGCAGCCTGATGTACGACGATGGCCTGGCCCGTTTTTCGGTGTTCCTGGAGCCTGTGAAGGACGATTCCGGCGCCGATGTACGTACTCAGCTCGGCCCGACCGTGGCGGTATCGCGCCGTTTGAATACGCCCAAGGGCAAGGTGATGGTGACCGTTGTCGGCGAGATTCCACTGGGTACCGCAGAGCGCATCGCGCTGTCGATGCGGCCCCAGGATGCTCAGGCGCGCCAGTGATGGCGCGTTTTTTCTGGTCGTGCCAAACCATGCGATGCTGCGGCTGAAATGAAATTAAAGCATTGTCATTTGCAATCCATCGGCAAATTTCCTATAGGTCAGGCTTCTTGGAGCCTGGCCTTTCCTGCTTCTGCAGGGGCCTTACGCTAACTACGCTCGTTGTGACGGGAGCCGTATGTCAATACCACGCTTGAAATCCTACCTAACGATGTTCGCCGCCGTGCTGATGCTCGGCCAGGTGCTCAGCGCCCAGGCCGAAGAAGCCCTGCCGGACTTCACCACCCTGGTCGAGCAGGCCTCGCC
>NZ_DJTF01000021.1:0-3122 GCF_002438125.1 Pseudomonas sp. UBA6315 | reverse complement strand
TACTTGTAGTAAGTAAACTGACCGAGCGCAAGAACTGCAAAAAAAATGTTGCTCTAGGGGTAGCCGACAAGATTTGTGGGGGATTTGTGAAAAAACCGTGCAGCGGCTGCAAGCGGTTGTAGAACAGGAACTTTTTTGCGAACTAACGGTGACTTTAACTGTCGTTCGTCGTCTTAACCCGTAGAACATCCGGCTGCTGTTGTGGGCCACGCAGGCCGGGGCCTGCAAGCCACGAGCCTGCCACTTTTTAAGCACAACCACCTTGAGCAATCGCGGGTGCCGCGCCTACTATTTGGGGTGGCCGGCCGGCAGAACCATTGCAATCGGCTTGCGGTCCAAGGGGCAAGAGGTGGCGTAGAGGTTCCTCCGCCGGATAAACCAGCATCGGTTAAGGTCAGGGTCTGCCGAAAAGGCCTGCGAGGAGTAGTGATGAGTGAAGCGTTGACCATCCACCATGACCAGGCCGGTCATCAGTTCGAGACCAACGTGGACGGTCATCGTGCCTACCTGACGTACATGGACCTGGGCAAACAGACGCTGGATATCTATCGCACTTTCGTGCCCAACGCCCTGCGTGGCCGTGGCATCGCTGCCGCGTTGACCGAGAAGGCCCTGGAGTACGCCGACCAGATGGGTTACACGGTGATCCCGTCGTGCTCGTATGTAGAGCGCTACATGGAGCGCCAGCAGCGCCACTCGAGCAAGGCCTGACTCCTTAAAAAAAGCAGGGCCGCTTCACCCCCATTGCCGGCAGGTCGGCGATGGGGGTGAAGCGGCCCTGTTTTTTTATCAGCCGCGCTGACGCTGTGGCAGCACATCCTTGAGCTTGGCGTGCATGCTGCGCAGGGTTTTCTCGGTGGCCGACCAATCGATGCAGGCATCGGTGATCGATACGCCGTACTGCAGTTCGTCGAGGTTCTTCGGAATCGACTGGCAGCCCCAGTTCAGGTGGCTTTCGACCATCAGGCCGATGATCGACTGGTTGCCTTCGAGGATCTGGTTGGCGACGTTTTCCATCACCAATGGCTGCAGCGCCGGGTCCTTGTTGGAGTTGGCGTGGCTGCAGTCGACCATGATGTTGGGCTTGATCTTGGCCTTGGCCAGGTCCTGCTCGCACAGGGCGACGCTGACCGAATCATAGTTCGGCTTGCCGTTGCCGCCGCGCAGCACCACGTGGCCGTAAGGGTTGCCCTTGGTGGTGACGATGGAAACACCCCCTTCCTGGTTGATGCCGAGGAAGCGGTGCGGCTTTGACACCGACTGCAGCGCGTTGATCGCCACGGTCAGGCCGCCATCGGTGCCGTTCTTGAAGCCGACCGCCGAAGACAGGCCCGAGGCCATTTCGCGGTGGGTCTGGGATTCGGTGGTGCGCGCGCCGATGGCCGACCAGCTGATCAGGTCTTGCAGGTACTGCGGGGAGATCGGGTCGAGCGCCTCGGTGGCGGTCGGCAGGCCTTTTTCGGCCAGGTCCAGCAGCAGTTGGCGGCCGATGTGCAGGCCGTCCTGGATCTTGAACGAGTCATCCAGGTACGGGTCGTTGATCAGGCCTTTCCAGCCGACGGTGGTGCGCGGCTTTTCGAAGTACACGCGCATGACCAGGTACAGCGTGTCCGACACTTCCTCGGCCAGCACCTTGAGGCGCTCGGCGTATTCGTGCGCCGCCTTGATGTCGTGGATCGAGCAAGGGCCGACCACCACGAACAGGCGATGGTCCTTGCCGTCGAGAATGTTGCGCACCACTTGGCGGCCGGCAGTCACGGTCTGCAGGGCCTTGGCGCTGAGGGGGATTTCCTTCTTGAGCTGATCGGGGGTGATCAAGGTCTCGTTGGAGGCAACGTTAAGGTCATCGATCGGTAAATCAGCCATCGTGTTACTCGTCAGGTCACGGGTGCCGGCCGCCAGCAATCCCCGTGCGGCCCAGCAGCAAGAATGTTCGCAGCGGGGAGCCGAACCTTAGCGCGTTAAAGGGGTTGCGACAATGGCCTGTGCCCGTCGCGGCAGGGTTTTTCCCTGCTCAGGCAGCCTTGCGCTGCCATCGGGATGCGCAGAATGCCGCAAAGGGTGTAAAAAAGCGCATCCACTTCATCCAGGAGATCAGCATGGCCCCTCGTAAACCGCGTATCGGCATCATCGGCAGTGGCGCCATCGGAGGCTTTTATGGGTTGATGCTGGCGCGCGCCGGTTTCGACGTGCATTTTCTGCTGCGCAGCGAATATGCCGTGGTTCGTGAGCGGGGCCTGAAGCTGGACAGTGCGCTCTACGGCACCTTGCAGCTGCCCGTGCAGGCCTACGCCAATGCCGCCGACATGCCGGCCTGCGACTGGTTGCTGGTGGGGGCCAAGGCCACCAGCAATGCCGAGCTTGCGCCATTGATCGTCCAGGCCGCCGCCGCCGATGCCAAGGTGGTGCTGTTGCAAAATGGCCTGGGCGTCGAAGAGCAGTTGCGCCCGGCCTTGCCCGGCAACCTGCACCTGCTCGGTGGCTTGTGCTTCATCTGCGTCAACCGCCAGGGCCCCGGCGACATCCGTCACCAGGCCCTGGGTGCGGTCAACCTGGGTTACCACAGCGGCCCGGCCAGCGATGGCGGTGCAGAGATCGTCGAGCAAGGGGCAGGGCTGTTCCGTGCGGCGGGCATCGACTCCCAGGCCATGCCTAACCTGGCCCAGGCGCGCTGGCAGAAGCTGGTGTGGAATGTGCCGTACAACGGCCTGTCGGTGCTGCTCGGTGCCAGCACCACGCCGCTGATGGCCGATGCCGACAGCCGTGAACTGGTGCAAGCCTTGATGGCGGAGGTGGTACAGGGTGCAGCGGCCTGTGGCCATATGCTGCCGGCGGGGTATGCCGAGCACCTGCTGCGTGTCACCGAGCAGATGCCCGACTACTGGCCGAGCATGTACCACGACCATGCCCAGCAACGGCCGCTGGAGCTCCAGGCAATCTACGCCGAGCCGTTGGCGCAGGCGCGCGCTGCCGGTTGCCAGCTGCCGCGCATGCACATGCTCTACCAGGCACTGGCCTTCATCGACCGCGCCAACCGCGCCGGCTGATACCGCTGTAACCCGCGGCGCCAGTGCGCCGGACGGCAAAGCGAGTGGGCGGCGCGCTGCTAAGCTGAAGCTTGC
>NZ_DJTF01000046.1:0-2641 GCF_002438125.1 Pseudomonas sp. UBA6315 | reverse complement strand
GCAGATCAAGCGCGGCGACCCGCTGGACACCGACACCATGGTCGGCGCCCAGGCCTCGCAGCAGCAGTTCGAGAAGATCCTCTCGTACCTGCAGATCGCCCAGGACGAAGGCGCCGAGCTGCTCACCGGCGGCAAGGTGGAGAAGCTCGAAGGCGCGCTGGCCACCGGTTACTACATCCAGCCGACGCTGCTCAAGGGCAACAACAAGATGCGCGTGTTCCAGGAAGAAATCTTCGGCCCGGTGGTCAGCGTCACCACCTTCAAGGACGAAGCCGAAGCCCTGGCCATCGCCAACGACACCGAGTTCGGCCTTGGCGCCGGGGTGTGGACCCGCGACATCAACCGCGCCTACCGCATGGGCCGCGGCATCAAGGCCGGCCGCGTATGGACCAACTGCTACCACCTGTACCCGGCGCATGCCGCGTTCGGTGGCTACAAGAAGTCCGGCGTGGGGCGTGAAACCCACAAGATGATGCTCGACCACTACCAGCAGACCAAGAACCTGCTGGTGAGCTACGACATCAACCCGCTGGGCTTCTTCTAAACCGCGTCGCGCCCTTCGCGGGGCAAGCCCGCTCCCACACAGGTTTTGCAGTGCAACTGCCACTGTGGGAGCGGGCTTGCCCCGCGAAGAGGCCGGCACTTTTCTGCAGTCGGAACCGCCAATGAAAATCCGTTACAAGGTCAGCCTCGCGGCTGCCTGTGTGCTGTGCGTCACCACCAGCCTGCTGTCCCTGGCCCAGGTCAGCCAGGTGCGCAGCCTGCTGCGCGACCAGGTGCAGGCGAGCATCGTCGAAACCAGCACTGCCGTGGCCCGGCAGATCGAAAACTGGCTCAACGGCAAACTCCACCTGATGGACCTGGCCGCCCAGGCGATCGACAGCCAGTACAGCCCGCAAACCACCCAGCGCATTTTCGACTCGCCCCTGCTCAAGGATGAGTTCAAGCTGGTGTTCGGCGCCCTCGACGCCGATGGCAAACCCATCAAGAACACCTCCTCGTGGAACCCCAAGCCCGATTACGACGGGCGCACCCGCCCCTGGTACGCCAGCGGCAAGGGCGCAGCCCAGGCGGTGCTGACCGACCCCTACAAAGACTCCACCAGCGGCGAGATCCTGATTTCGGCAGTCGCCCGGATCAGCGACGCCGGCCGCCCGCTCGGCGTGTTCGGCGGCGACATTCGCCTGACCCAGGTGGCCGAGGCCATCAACACCCTGGACTTCGGCGGCGCCGGCTATGCGTTCCTGCTGAACAAGAACGGCAAGATCATTTCCCACCCCGACGCCACCCTCAACGACCAGCCCTACAACGCGCTGTTCGGCGGCACCGCGCCCGCTCTCGAAGGCCGCCTGCAGGGCATCGACAGCGCCGGCAAGGCCCTGCTGGTGTCGTTCGTCCCACTCACCGGGCTCAAGGGCATGGACTGGTACATCGGCGTGGTGCTGGACCAGGACATCGTCATGGCCGCCGCCCATACGCTGACCTGGCGGGCGGTCATCGGCACCGCCCTGGGCGTGCTGCTTAGCCTGCTGGTGCTGGGCGTGCTGGTGCGCCGCCTGCTCTGGCCGATGGACCGCCTCAAGCAGTCGCTGGAAGACATCAACCGCGGCGAAGGCGACCTGACCCGTGAGCTGCAGGTGGCCGGCAACGACGAAGTGGCGCTGGTCTCGCGGGAGTTCAACCACCTGCTGGCCAACCTCAAGACGCTCATCGGCGAGGTCAAGGGCCGCTCGCAGCAGGTGCGTGAAAGCTCCACGGCGACCTCCAGCGCAGCCGACCAGTCCGCCAGCCGGGTGCAGCTGCAGTTGCAAGAGCTCGACCAACTGGCCACGGCCATGGCCGAGATGGCGGCGACTGCCGAAGACGTCGCGCGCAATGCCCAGGCCGCAGCCGAAGCCGCGCTGGTGGCCACCGAGCAGACCCACGGCGGGGTCGCCCTGGTGTCGCGCTCCACCGGGGCCATCAAGCGCCTGGCCGACGAAATGAACGACACCGGCCACGCCATCAACGAGCTGTCGATGCTCAGCCAGCGCATCGAATCGATCGTGGCGGTGATCACCAGCATTGCCGACCAGACCAACCTGCTCGCGCTCAATGCCGCCATCGAGGCGGCGCGGGCCGGCGAGTCGGGCCGCGGCTTTGCCGTGGTGGCCGATGAAGTGCGCTCGCTGGCCTCGCGCACGCAGCAGTCCACCCAGGAAATCCGCGAGATGATCGACCAGCTGCAAAGCGGCGTGAAGCACGCCCAGGGGCGCATGCAGCAAAGCCGCGAAAGCGCCGGCAAGACGGCCGAGGATGCGCATGCCGCCAACCAGACCCTGGAGCGCATCCGCGAGGCGATCCAGCGCATCAACGACATGACCCTGCAAATTGCCGCCGCCGCCGAGCAGCAGAGCGTCACCAGCGAAGAGATCAACCGCAACACCACCACCATCCGCGACATCAGCCTGGCGGTTTCCGGCAGCGCCGACCAACAGGTGCTGCAGTGCTCGCAGATGGTCGAACAGGTCGGCCAGCAGGATCGCCTGCTCAGCCGCTTCAAGATCTGAGGCGCGGCCTGTGACCGATAACAACAACCCTTGCACAGAGGTAACCAAGATGAGTGCAGCGCACCTGTACCCCGTTCGTCCCGAGGTTGCGG
>NZ_DJTF01000179.1:64040-125616 GCF_002438125.1 Pseudomonas sp. UBA6315 | reverse complement strand
GGAGTGGAGCCGCCACTTCCGCTGCTTCCCGGGGCAGGGCGAAATGGACCTGGCAGGCTTCCTCGCGCCGATCCTCGCCAGCGGCTATCGCGGCCCGCTGTCGCTGGAGATCTTCAACGACGGTTTCCGCGCGGCGCCGCCACGGCAGAACGCCGCCGACGGCCTGCGCTCACTGCTGTACCTCGAAGAACAGACCCGCCTGCGCCTGCAGCAGCAAGGCCACGCCATCGAGCCGGGCGTGCTGTTCACCCCGCCGGCTGCGAGTGCCTACGATGGCGTGGAGTTTCTCGAATTCGCCGTCGACGAGGCCGTCGGGGCGCGCCTGGGCAGCTGGCTCAAGCGCCTGGGCTTTGCCGAGGCCGGCAAGCACCGCAGCAAGGCTGTGCGCCTGCTGCGCCAGAACGACATCAACATCGTGCTCAACGCCGAGCCGTACTCCTTCGGCCACAACTTCTTCGAGGCCCATGGCCCGTCGCTGTGCGCCACCGCCTTGCGGGTCAAGGACGAACAGGCCGCGCTGCAGCGCGCCACCGATTTTCGCGGCCAGCCGTTCCGCGGCCTGGTCGGCCCCAACGAATGCGAAGTGCCCGCCGTGCGCGCGCCCGATGGCAGCCTGATCTACCTGGTGGAGCAGGGCGCACAAGGCCCGTCGCTGTACGACACCGACTTTTGCCTGGACCCGGCCGCCACGGCCAGCGGCGGCCTGCAGCGCATCGACCACATGGCCCTGGCCCTGCCTGCCGAGTCGCTGGACAGCTGGGTGCTGTTCTACAAGAGCCTGTTCGACTTCGCCGCCGATGACGAGGTGGTGCTGCCCGACCCCTATGGCCTGGTGAAAAGCCGCGCCCTGCGCAGCCCGTGCGGCAGCCTGCGCCTGCCGCTGAACATCTCGGAAAACCGCAACACCGCCATCGCCCACGCGCTGTCGAGCTATCGCGGCTCGGGGGTGCACCACATTGCCTTCGATTGCGTCGATATCTTCCGCGAAGTGGCGCGGGCCAAGGAGGCGGGGGTGCCGTTGCTGGAGATTCCGCTGAACTACTACGACGACCTGGCCGCGCGCTTCGATTTCGACGACGAGTTCCTCAGCGAGCTGGCCTACTACAACGTGCTGTATGACCGCGATGCACAAGGCGGTGAGCTGTTCCACGTGTACACCGAGCCGTTCGAGGAGCGCTTTTTCTTCGAGATCATCCAGCGCAAGGGTGGCTATGCAGGGTACGGCGCGGCGAACGTGGCGGTGCGCCTGGCAGCGATGGCCAAACGCAGGAGCGGGGCGCTGCGCAAGCCGGTGTTGTAGCCGGCTTGGCAGCCGTGGCGTCGGCAAGGCGACGCCACGGCAGGGTTCAGGCAGGCACGCCGAGGATGATGTGCGACGCCTTGATCACCGCAGTGGCGCTGACGCCCTGCGCCAGGCCGAGCTCGGCCACCGCCTCGCGGGTGACGATCGCATACACCTTGCTGCCGCCCGCCAGCTCCACCACCACCTCGGCATTCACCGCGCCATCGGAGACGCTCAGCACCTTGCCGGCCAGGCAGTTGCGGGCAGACAGGCGGATGTCGCTGGATTCGGTCATCAGCATCACCCAAGGCGCCTTGATCAGCGCCACCGCTTCCTTGCCGACGGCAATCCCCAGGTTACGCACACTTTCCATCGTGACCACGGCAACCAGCTGCTCACCGCCTGGCAGGGTCAACACGACTTCGGCATTTACAGCACCTTCCTGAACCTGGCTGACCTGGCCCTTGAATACGTTACGTGCGCTGGCTTTCATGGAATCGTCCTTATTTCTTGACTTGCGGGTTAGGTTTTCGCCGCATCATCCCGGCTAGCGCTATGTACTAGCAACCATAGCGTGCCGCATGCAGCCCTCTGCGGGCGAAGGCTTGCCGGCCACTCGACCAACAGCGAGCTTCCCTGCACCGCCGCGCTCACGGATAATCCCCGGCTATTCCAATAAACAGCCCGTGAGTCGGTATGAGCAATCCCGTAGTCAGCCTCGGCCAGCCTGAAGTCGAAGGGGTGCGCAAAGCGCGCAAGAACAACCCCGAGAAAACCCGCGAGGACATCCTCCAGGCCGCCATCAACGAGTTCGTCCAGCAAGGCCTGGCCGGCGCGCGGGTGGACGCCATCGCCGAGCGCACGGCCACCTCCAAGCGCATGATCTACTACTACTTCGGCAGCAAGGAGCAGTTGTATGTCGAGTGCCTGGTCAAGCTCTACGGCGACATCCGCCAGACCGAGCACAGCCTGGACCTGGAGTCGCTGCCGGCCGAGCAGGCGATCCAGCGCCTGACCGAATTCACCTTCGACCACCACGACCACAACGTCGACTTCGTGCGCATGGTCTGCACCGAGAACATCCACTACGGCGAGTACGTGAAGAAGTCGCCGGTGATCCGCGAGATGAGCAGCCTGGTGCTGCAGGCCCTGGACAAGACCCTGCAACGCGGCGTGGCCGACGGGGTGTTTCGCGCGGGCATCGAGGTCATCGACCTGCACATGCTGATGAGCTCGTTCTGCTTCTACCGGGTGTCCAACCGCCACACCTTCGGCCACATCTTCGACATCGACCTGTCCGACGAGCAGATCAAGCAGCGCCACAAGGCGATGATCTGCGACGTGGTGATGCGCTACCTGCGCGCCTGAGCCGCGCTCACTCGCCCAGCCGTTGCTCGCGCGACGGCGGGTAGCCGAAGTAGGCCGCGTAGCACTTGCTGAAGTGCGACACCGAGACGAAGCCGCAGGCCACCGCCACTTCCATCACCGACAGGTCGGAGTACTGCAGCAGGCGGCGGCTCTTGGTGATGCGCAGTTCCATGTAGTAGCGCCGCGGCGAGGTGCCGAGCTGGGCCTGGAACAGGCGGTCGATCTGGCGCCGCGAGCGGCCGCTGTAGGCGGCGAGCTGATCGAGGCTGAGGGTTTCTTCGAGGTTGTTTTCCATCAGCTCGACGATGGTGCGCAAATGCAGGCTCATGGACTTCTTCGCCCCCGGGCCGACCTGGCGATAGCGCGCGCCGGAGAACGACAGGATTTCCTCGACGCCTTCGGCCAGGCCGTCGCCATACAGCCGGCGCACCAGGCCGAGCATCATTTCCATGGCGCCGTTGGGGCTGGCGGCGGTCAGGCGGTCGCGGTCGAGGGTGAAGCTGGCCGGGGTGATGCGGGTTTGCGGGCTGCGCTCGGACAGGCTGGCGCGCTGCTCGGGGTGGATGCTGCAGCCATAGTCGTCGAGCACCCCGGCGCGGCCGAGGAACCAGGCGCCATTCCACAACCCGCCCAGGGCCATGCCCAGGCCTGCGCAGTCGCCCAGCAGGCGGTCCAGCTCCGGGTACTTGAGCGCGGTGCGCAGGCCGCCGCAGATGATCAGCAGGTCGAGCTCCCTGGGCGGCTCGGCCGCCAGTTCGCTGGCCACCAGCTCCAGGCCCAGGTCGCTCAAGACCCGGTCGCCATCCAGCGACAGCGGGGTGAAGCTGAAGCTGTCGGCGCGCAGCAGGTTGGCGGTGACCAGCACGTCCATGGCCACGGTGAAGCTGGCCATGGAGAAGTGTTCCAGCAGCACGAAATCGACCCGGTAGGGCGCCTGCGGGCTGGCGCTGGCCGACTTGAGCCGCAGCATGTTGCTGGTGCTGGTCTTTTTGCTGAACTGGCGTGGGCTGGGCACTCTGGACTCCGCTTCCTGGCTGGCGGGGTGAGTGTGGGGGCTGGCTGGGGGAAAGACAATCGCCGGGGTGGTGGTGGCGTATTGCAGGTCGTATTGAGGCAAGCAAATCCAACTGAACCCTCACCGCTCCCCGCAACCAAACCCCTTACATGCCAACGGGAGAGTGCTCATGGAAATCGGAACGATCTGGATCATCATCGCAGCCCTGATCATCATGCTGGAGATCTTCGCCATCTGGCACATCATCGGCAGCGACCGGCGCGCCGAGCGCAAGATGCTATGGGTCGTCTTCGTCGTCTATGCACCGTTCCCGGGGTTGCTGTTCTGGGCCTGGCGCGGCCCGCGGGCGGTGAAGGGCAGGGCGGTGCTGCAGGAGAAATGAACCCGCCGTGCATCAGGCGCAGGCTGCGCCTGATGCCGCCGGCTGGCCTCAGGCGAGGATGCTGAAGCGGATCGCAGGCCCCAGGCCATCGACCATCAGGCTGGCGTAGAACTTCACGCGGGTCAGCACCTTCAGTTCTTTGAGCTGTTCGTGGATGCGCTCGCGGATCTGCCGCTCGGCTTCATTGATGCGATCGTGGGTGGTGCTGTGGTACAGGTGCACCTCACCGAGCAAAGTGGTTTCGATCTGCGGCAGGGTGTCCCAGCCGATGTCACGCAGGTGCAGGCGAGCTTGCGCGGCTGCGCTTTCATCGTCATCGCTGCGCGGCTTGATGGTGTAGGCGAGCTGGAAATGGTGCTTGGTCATGGGCATCTCCTTGATGCGTGCAAATGGCTGGCCTCCGTGCCGGAACCTGCAATCTACCGGCTCCCACGCCAGCCGCCTACATACGTGATGTTGGGCTTGTGCACCGTAGCGGCGATATTTCCTACACCGCCTTGACCTCGACCTAACTCGAGGTCGCAGACTCGGGCGCTCATCCACACCACGGAGCGTCCCATGACTCGTGCCTTCCAGTTGTCCAACCCGCAGGGCCTCTACGATCCCAGTGGCAATGCCTATACCGGTATCGCGTTTGGCCTTGGATGGAATGCTGGTGGAGATCGAGGCTGTGGCGGCTGTGGCATGAACCTGTAGCGGCCCCATCGCCGGCAAGCCGGCTCCCACAGGGCAGAGTACTGCGCTCTACCTGTGGGAGCCGGCTTGCCGGCGATAGGGCCGCTACATTCACTCGCAAATCTTCTAGAATTACGCTATTTAGAGCCACCTCCCATGCCGCCCATCGAACTGCTGCCCACCACCGCCGACCAGGCCCACCTGATCCGCAACCTCTACCAGTTCTACGCCTACGAATCCTCCGATTGGGAGCAGGAAGACGTCGAGGTCGATGGGCGCTTCTACATCCACGAAGACCACCTGCAACGCTACTGGCAGTCCCCCGGCTGGAGCGCCACCCTGGTGCTGGTGGACGGCTTCATCGCAGGCTTCGTGCTGGTCGAGCGCAGCGAATTGCCGGGCATCGACGCCCTTGAACTGGCCGACCTGTTCATCCTCAAGCGCTACCGCCGCCAGGGCATCGGCCTTGCCGTGGCGCAACAGTTTCTCGGCAACCCCGGTGACTGGCTGCTGCGCTGCTACGCCCACGACCCGGCTGCCGTAGCCTTCTGCAAGGCGGTGGTGGCCGACCTGCCACGCCCGGTGCAGCAGCTGATGCTGGACGATGAGCCGGCCCTGCTTACCTACCGCATCACATCTGCCCGTCACTAAGTCCTGTACGCCACCTGCAAAATTCTGTGACCCACTTCACAAAATCCACTCGCACGGCATAATGCCAGCACCTCTTTCCATCACCCGGCCGCTCTGCGCCGGGGTTCCTTTTCGTGCACGTCGCAGGTTCAGGTAAATTTCATGTCGCTAGTCGCAAGCCCCGACATCATGTACCGGCTGTTGATCCAGAGCGTGGTGGACTATGCCATCTACCTGCTCACCCCCGACGGTATTGTCGCCAACTGGAACCCCGGCGCCCAACGGGCCAAGGGCTACCTCGCCGAGGAAATCGTCGGCCAGCACTACTCGCTGTTCTACAGCGAAGCCGAGCGCGCCGCCGGCCTGCCCGAGCAGAACCTGGAACAGGCACGGCGCACCGGGCGCTTCGAGGAGGTCGGCGCGCGCCTGCGCAAGGACGGCACTGCTTTTCACGCCCATGTAGTGATCGATGCGGTGCGCGATGATGCCGGCCAGCTGGTCGGTTTCGCCAAGGTCACCCGCGACATCTCCGAGCGCCGCCAGCAGGAACTGGAGCTGCTGCAGGCCAAGGAGCTGGCCGAGCAGTACAGCCAGGAAATGACCCAGCTGTCGCAGTTCCTCGACTCGGTGATCGCCAACATTCCCGCCAGCGTCATCGTCCAGGACCTGCAGAGCCAGCGCATCCTCTTGGCCAACCAGCAGGCCGAGCGGCTGTTCGGCGGCCACGGCAGCATGATCGGGCAGCTGCCGGGCGAGTGCATGGCGCCGGCCGCCGCCGACTACCTGGAGCAGCAGCTCAGCCGCGGCGCCCGCAGCGCCAAGGGCTTTGCCGCCGAAACCCGGGTCGATACCCTGCGCGGCCCGCGCACCCTGCGCAGCCGCGCGCTGCTCAGCCAGAACCGCGAAGGCCAGGCCGACTACGTGCTGTTCGTGGCCGAAGACGCCACCGAAGAACTGGCCGCCCACGCGCAGATCCACCACATGGCGCACCACGACGCGCTCACCGGCCTGCCCAACCGCACGCTGTTCAACGAGCGCCTCAAGCAGGCGCTGATCCGCGGCCACGAGCATGACAAGCTGACCGCCGCGCTGTGCCTGGACCTCGACAACTTCAAGAACATCAACGACTCCCTCGGCCACGCCTTCGGCGACAAGCTGCTGCGCGCCCTGGGCAAGCGCCTGCGCCGCGAGCTGCGTGAGCACGACACCCTGGCGCGCCTGGGCGGCGATGAGTTCGCCGTGGTCCTGGCCGGCCTGGACGGCCGCGACGCCGCCTGCATCACCGCCCAGCGCCTGATCGATGCCATCAGCCCGCCATTCCAGATCGAGGGCCACCAGTTCTCGGTGGGCGTGAGCATCGGCATCGCCCTGGCCCCCGACGACAACGACCAGGCCGAGCAACTGCTGGGCTACGCCGACATGGCCCTGTACGAAGCCAAGCGCAACGGCCGCAACCGCTACGAGTGCTTCCACGTCGAGCTGGACGTCGCCGCGCGCCAGCGCCGCCTGGTGGAAACCGACCTGCGCACGGCGCTGCACCTGGGCCAGTTGCACATGCACTACCAGCCGGTGGTGGACCAGCTGACCAGCAGCGTGACCGGCTACGAGGCGCTGCTGCGCTGGGAGCACCCGACCCGAGGCATGGTCATGCCCATGGACTTCATCCCCATCGCCGAGGAAACCGGGCTGATCCACGAGCTTGGCGACCGCGCCCTGAACCTGGCGTGCCAGGAAGCGGCCAGCTGGGACAGCGAGCAGACCGTATCGGTCAACCTCTCGCCGGTGCAGTTCAAGAACGCCAACCTGGTGCACACCGTAGCCCTGGCCCTGGCCGACTCGGGCCTGCCGGCGCAGCGCCTGGAGCTTGAAATCACCGAATCGGTGCTGCTGGGCAACAGCGAAGAGAACGTGCGCACCCTGCGCGCCCTGAAAGACCTGGGCGTGTCGATCTCGCTGGACGATTTCGGCACCGGCTATTCGTCGCTGGGCTACCTGCGCTCGTTCCCCTTCGACCGGATCAAGATCGACAAGTCGTTCGTGCACGACATGTGCGACAGCCGCGAGGCGATGTCGATCATCCGCGCCATCACCGAGCTGTCCAACAGCCTGATGATCAAGACCACCGCCGAAGGGGTGGAGTCCGAAGAGCAGATGCAGCGCCTGGCGGCCGAGGGCTGCTCGCATTTTCAGGGCTACCTGTACGGGCGGCCGGCACCGGCCAGCGAGCGCTTGAAGCAGGTGGTGGCCGCCGGCTGACGGGCGCGTCCCGGGGCATGGGCGGCCCCGGGACAAAGTGGTCGATCAGCGAACGCAAAGCGCCCCAGCCTGCACCTGTGGCCTTGATTGCACGTGGGCAAGCGGCCGTCGGTCTTCTAGAATCGCTGCTGTCGCACTTGCCTTCACCCTGGTGCAGCCGCAGGCCGCGCCGCCGTCGAGATCGCCATGAGTTCCAGCACCCCGTTGTCCGGCGTCAACCAGCCCCTGCGCGGCATCGCCCTGGTGGTGGTGGCGACGTTGCTGTTCGCCAGCCACGACGCCTTGTCCAAGTTTCTCGGTGCTCTGTACCCGATCATCATGGTGGTGTGGGCGCGCTACCTGGTGCACACCTTGCTGATGGCCGCAATCTTCCTGCCCAAGGCCGGCCTCAACGTGCTGCGCACCCGCCGCCCGCTGCTGCAGACCTTGCGCGCGCTGAGCCTGCTCAGCACCAGCCTGTTGTTCACCACCGGCATTCAGTACCTGCCACTGGCCGAGGCCACCGCGGTCAACTTCCTGGCCCCGGTGCTGGTCACCGCGCTGTCGGCACCGCTGCTCAAGGAGCGGGTGTCGGTGGCGCAATGGCTGACGGTGGTGCTGGGGTTCATCGGCGTGCTGGTGGTCGTGCACCCGGGCGGGGCGATGTTCACCCCGGCGATTCTCTACCCGTTCGGCTCGGCGCTGGGCTTTTGCTTCTACCAGCTGCTCACGCGCATCCTGGCCGCCCATGACAGCCCGACCACCAGCAACTTCTACGCAGGCCTGTGCAACACCCTGGCGATGACTGCGCTGGTGCCGTTCTTCTGGGAAATGCCGCGCTGGGACCATGCCCTGCTGATGCTGGCCCTTGGCGGCTTCGGCATGAGCGCGCACCTGCTGCTGACCCAAGCTTTCCGCCATGCCGCACCGGCGCTGCTGGCGCCGTTCAGCTACTGCCAGATCGTCTTCGCCGGGCTGCTGGGCCTGCTGATCTACAACCAGGTGCCCGACAGCGCCAGCCTGCTGGGCATCGCCATCATCTGCTTGAGCGGCCTGGGCGCGGCGTGGATGCAGCGGCGCAAATAAGGCTCAATGACCCGGCGCCAGTTTCGGCGGGCGGCGAAACAGCGGGCGCGGGGTGCTCGGGTCGAGTTCACCGAGCTGGCTGCCGGCGGCCTTGAAACCTGCGCGCAGCGCCAGGCGCTGGCTGGCCTGGTTGTCGATGTCGGTGGTCAGCCACACCGGCGTGTCAATCGCATCGAGCAAGCTGACCAGCGCTTCACGCATCAGGCCCTGGCCAGTGCTGGCCTGGCTCGCCCAGTAACCCACCTCGTATTCGCCATTGCCGGGGCGCAGGCCGATGCAGCCCAGCACGGCGTCGCCGCCCGCCTGCAACACGAAAAAGCGCTTTTCTGCCGCGGGGTCGAGGAACTCGCGGGCGCTGGCCTGCAGGCTTTCGCGCACCTCGTCCAGCGTCCAGTCCGGCTTGGCCCAGGCTAAAAAGGGCTGGTGCAGGCTGTAGCTGTCGAGCAGGGCGTGCAGTACCTGCTCGGCCAGCGCCGGGTCGGGGCGTACCAGGCGGGTGCGCGGGGTGGACAGGGTACGGGGCAGTGTGGGGTAGGGCATGGGCCTTCCTGGCTTTGGCTATAGGACAAGTCCACTAATCATAGAGGCATTGACCGAGCCTGGCAGCGCGTGATCTGCTCGCTAGCCACCATCATCCCAGGGAAGTGAGGGACCGCCATGCCCGACTACACGCTGCATTGCTTCGCCGAATCCGGCAACGCCTACAAGGCCGCCCTCATGCTCGAACTCACGGGGCAAGACTGGCAGCCGCTGTTCGTCGACTTCTTCAACGGCCAGACCCGTGGCCAGGGCTGGCGCGACGAGGTCAACGAGCAAGGCGAGGTGCCGGTGCTGGAACATGCTGGGCAAACCTTGACCCAGTCGGCGCTGATCCTCGAATACCTGGCCGAACGCACCGGCCAGTTCGGCCCGCGAGACGATGCCGAAAAGCGCGAGATCTGGCGCTGGATGCTGTTCGACAACCACAAGTTCACCGGCTACTACGCGATGCTGCGGTTCTTGTTCTGCCTGAAGAAAACCGGTGAAACCGACGTCACGCGCTTTCTGCGCGATCGGGCCACGGCGGCGTACAAGATCGTCGACGCGCACCTGGCGAAGACGCCGTTCATGGTCGGCGGGCGCCTGACCATCGCCGACCTGTCGTTGGCGGGGTATGTGTTCATGCCGGAGGACACCGGCATCGACCTGGCCGCGTTCAGCCACATCGAAGCGTGGAAGAAGCGCATCCAGCAGGTGCCGGGGTGGAAGCCCCCTTATGAGCTGATGCCCAGGACAGCCTGAGCCGGCCTCTTCGCGGGGCAAGCCCGCTCCCACAAGTACATCGCAGTCTCCAGGCCTGTGGAGACCCTGTGGGAGCCTGAGCCGGCCTCTTCGCGGGGCAAGCCCGCTCCCACAAGTGCATCGCAGTCTCCAGGCCTGTGGAGATCCTGTGGGAGCGGGCTTGCCCCGCGAAGCATTCGCCGCTGAACTCAGTACCTGACCTCAACCCCCACATACGCCCCGATGCCATCCCCCGGCCAGAACGACGCGGTGTCCAGCCCCCGCGCGTTGTACACCGGCGTCACCGCCGTCACGTAGGCCTTGTTGGCCAGGTTCTTCAGGTCCAGCGAGACCTTCCAGTTGCCCTTCGGCGCCTCGTACCCCAGGTTCGCCCCCCAGATGGTGTACGACGGCGCATACAAGGTGTTGGCGTAGTCCACCGCCGTGCGCGAGGCCGACTGCACGTTCACCCCGGTGTACCAACCGCTGTGGTCCTGGTACTGCAGCTCGCCCTGGTAGATGTGCTTGGGCACGCCCGGCAGCTGGTTGTCGCCGAAGGTGTCGTCATGCCGGTAGTAGAAGTCGTTGTAGGTGTACGACTGGCGCCAGCGCACCAGGTCGCCCTGGGGGCTTTCCCACAGGCGGGTATTGAGGCCCGCCTCGACGCCCTGGTGGATCGTCGGTGAGGCGTTGAATGCCCCGGTGACCGCCGCCGCGTTGGCGGTGGCCGGGATGATCTGCACGTTCAACAGCTCGTCGTGGATCCAGGAACGGTACAGCGCCAGGCTGCCGTCGAAGATGCCGTGGGAGCCCTTGATGCCGACCTCGAAGGTGTTGGCCTTCTGCTCCACCAGCGGGCGGATGTACGGCAGCGTCGGGCCGGAGCCGGAATACTCCCACGAGGCCGGCGGGTCGATGCTGCGGCTGAAGTTGGTGAACACCTGCAGGTTCGGGCTGAACTCGTAGCGCAGGCCGATGCGCGGGGCGACGCTCCAGTTGTCGTAGTCCTCGTGCTGCCCGAAGTTGGTGGTGTTGGGGTTCACCGCGTAGTCGATGTTGACCTTGCGCCGCACGTTGACGAACGACACGCCGCTGGTGAGCCACAGGTTGTCGACCAGGTTGAGGTCGTTGCCCAGGGCGATCACCCGGTCGAACGAGTCCTTGTAGTTGACCTTTTTCAGCGACACCTTGTCGTCGTTGGCCGAGTTCACGCCGCCGCGCAGGTGCTGGGTGGAGGTGAAGGCGATGTTGCTGCGGCTCTCATGGCCGAACAGGTAGTCCACCCGGTCATAGCCCAGCAAGAGGCCCAGGTCGTGCCAGTCCCAGTAGCTGGGGTTGCTGGGGCTGCGCGGGCTGTTGGTGTGGCGGTAGTCGTGGTACGACAGGCCGAAGGTCAGGCGTGCGTCGTCGTCGAAGGTGTAGGTGGTCTTGCTGCCCAGCCAGATGCTGCCGGGGCGGCGCGCACCGGCGCCGCTGCTTTCGGCGGTGGCGCTGGCGCGGCGAGGGTGGTGCAGGGCGTTGTCCAGGGTGGTGGCGCTGGGGTCGTTGTGGGTTTCGTCGCGGTAGCGCAGCAGCAGGCGCGTTTCCAGTTTCGGACTGAAGCGGTAGCCGGCGTTGGCGACGATGCCGGAGCTCTTCGACAGGCTGTAGTCGCGGTAGCCCTCGTTGCGGTAGTTGTCGGCCTGCAGGTAGTAGTCCAGGTCGCCTTCGACGCCGCCGTAGCTGACGCTCTGCTTCTGGTAGTGGTAGCTGCCGGCCTCGGCGCGCACACGCAGGCCCGGGGCGCTGTAGCCGCTGTGGTTGACGAAGTTGACCGCGCCGCCGAGGGTCAGCGCGCCGTACTGGAAGGCGTTGGCGCCGCGCAGGATCTCGGTGTAGTTGACGCCGCTGGCGTTGAGGAATTCGTAGGGGGTGCCGCCTGGGCCGGTCAGCGGCAGGCCGTCGAAGAGGAACTTGATGCCTTCGCGAAAGTAGCCGGGCGAGGTGTTGGCGCCGGAGCCGCGGATGGAGATTTTTGCCGCATCGTTGCCGCCGGTGGACTGCACGAACACCCCGGGCTGGTAGGCGAGGGTGTCCTGCAGGGTAGCGGTGCGGCCCTTGGCGACCTCTTCGCTGTCGACCACGCTGGTGCCGCCGGGCACTTCGGCCAGGGCGCTGGCGGCCTGTTGCACTTCGCTTTGCTTGGCGCCTTGTACGGTCACCGTGCCAAGGGTCTGCTCAGCCGCTCCCGCAAAGGGGGCCAGCAGGGCCGTGGCGGCGGTGGCCAGGGCGGCCTGGCGGATGGCCAGGCGCAGTGGGTGGGGATGGATCGCACGCATCGTTGTATTCCTTGAAAGTCATCGTAGGTACCTCGGCGTTCTATGGGCATAGTCAGGCCTGTCGAAAACGGTAAGAGCAGTTTCTGTGCCAGGTGGCAAAAGGCCGGAAGTTGTGGGGTTGAACCCAGGTTGCAACTTTTATGTTGAATGGAATAACAACTTTTGTTGTGCCGCTGTTGTAGGTCGAACAGTGTCGGTTATATATAAATACCCATTCTCTCTGTGGGAGCGGGCTTGCCCCGCGAACACCGGCAAAAGCCGGTGCCAAGCACCGCGGTGCCTGCTTCGCGGGGCAAGCCCGCGCCCACCTGTTGGTAATGCAACAGCGGTTGAGCAGTTTGTTCATTTGTAATGCGAGCACGGCCAAGTGGGCGCCGTAAATACGCGGCCAACAAGCTGGCACGACAACTGCAATACCCCTTTCGGCATCTAAGGCAATTGGCCTTATATAGGAAGGGAGTCGCGGCATTCGATGAACCACTTTATTCAGCCATGGTGGCTGGCCAGCGCATTATTGATGGCCGCCTGCTCGCCCGCCACACCGCCCGAAACGGCCAGCACCCTCAAGGGCGAAGCCGTCAGCGAAGTGAACGGCATCATGCGCTACCCCGCCAGCGACTTCGTCGAGCAGCGCGTCGGGGAGCGCGGCGGCACCTTGCGCGTTTCGGCCGCCAGCGATGCCGGCACCTTCGACATCCACGCCCAGTCCAACGGCAACATGCAGTGGCTGGGGCGCATCCTCTTCGACTGCCTGGTGTACCAGGCCGAAGACGGCACCCTCACGCCGTGGCTGGCAAAAAGCTGGACCATCAGCGCCGATGGCCTGACCTACACCTTCCACCTGCGCGACGACGTCACCTTCAGCGACGGCGAGCGCTTCAATGCCGAAGCGGTGCGGGTCAACCTGGAGCACATGCGCGACCCGAAGACCAAGTCGCCCCTGGCCGCGGCCTACATCGCCCCGTACCTGCAGGGCAGGGTGGTCGACGAGTACACCTTCGAAGCGACCCTGCGCACCCCCTACGCGCCGTTTCTCGATGTGCTGTCGCAAGCCTGGCTGGGCATGATCTCGCCCCGGCAGATTCTCGACGCGCCCAAGAGCATCGCCAGCCAGCCCATCGGCACCGGCCCCTTCGTGCTCACCGGCTGGGTGCGCGACCAAAGCGCCAGCTTCGCCCGCCGCCCCGGCTACCACTGGGCGCCGCCCGCCATCGGCCACACTGGCGAGGCCTACCTGGACGGCATCGAGCTGAGCTACGTGCCCGAGGCGATGATCCGCTACACCTCGCTGGAGGCCGCCGACAGCGACATGGCCCTGGACGCCCCGGCGCAGAACGCCGCGGCGATCCGCGCCAACCCGGCATTGACCCTGCGCAACCGCATCCGCAAGGGCAACCCGGCGCGCAGCATCACCTTCAATGTCGAGCGCGCACCGTTCGACGATGTGCGGGTGCGCCAGGCGGTGGCCAAGGCCATCGACCGCAACGGCCTGGCGTGGATTTCAGGCTTTGGCGAATACCTGGCCAAGGGCGACTTCCTTGCCGTCAACACCCCAGGCTACGACCCGGTGGCCCGCGATGCCCTGGCCTTCGACCCGGCCGAAGCCGGCCGCCTGCTCGACGCCGCCGGCTGGACCGGCCGCGACAGCCAGGGTTTTCGCACCCGCGCAGGGCAACGCCTGGGCGCCACCTTGCTGACCTACGACAACCCCGCGTTCCCGGCCAACGTCTCGGTCGCCGCCCAAGCCGACTTGCGCAAGGTCGGCTTCGATTTGCGCATCGAGCTGCTGCCGGTCACCAAGGTCATGACCCTGCGCTATGCCGGCGAGTTCGACGCCATCGGCGGCGGCTACTGGCACACCAACACCGCCGACGGCCTGTACATCCTCTACCACAGCCAGTCGATCCCCAGTGCGCGGATGCTCGGGCAGAACGTCGGGCATTTTCGCGATGCCGCCCTCGACCAACTGCTCGGCGACGCCCGCCGCAGCACCGACCCGGCGCAGCGCCGTGCGCTGTATCGCCAGGCCCAGCAACGGCTGGGCGAAACCGTGCCGGCCGTGCCCTCGGTGGAGAGCCAGATGCTGCTGGCCTACCGCAAGGCAGTCGGCGGCGTGCTGTTCGACGGCTCGCACAACGTTCCCCTGTTCACCAGCGTCTGGCTGGGCTCTCGAGCACAGCAAAAGGAGCACCCATGAAGCTGCTGGCAACCTTGCTGCGCCGCCTGCGTGACGGCCTGATCGTGCTGTGGGCGGCGGCCAGCCTGACCTTCCTCGGCGTGCAGTACAGCGGCGGCGACACCGCCCTGGCGATCCTCGGCGGCCCGGACGCCATGCCGACCCCGGAAATGCTCGCCCAGGTGCGCGCCGAATATGGCCTCGACCTGCCGCTGTGGCAGCAATACGGCCACTACCTGGCGCGCCTGGCCAGTGCCGACCTGGGCGAGTCATACCGCCTGCGCATCCCGGTCGGCCAGGCGATTGCCGAGCAGCTCGGCGCCACCCTGGCCCTGGCCAGCAGCGCGGCCTTGCTGGCGGTGCTGATCGCGCTGCTGTCGGCGCTGCTCACCGCCAACCGTGGGCGGCGTTTGCGCGCGCTGGTGTCGGGGGTGGAGCTGGTGCTGTCGTCGGCGCCCAACTTCGTCATCGGCACCTTGCTGCTGCTGGTGTTCGCCTTCCACTTCCACCTGCTGCCGCCCTCCGGCTCGCGTGGCTGGCGCTCGCTGGTGCTGCCGAGCCTGGCCCTGGCGCTGCCGATTGCCGCAGTGCTGGCCCAGGTGCTGCGCCAGTCGCTGGAGCAGGTGCTGGAACAACCCTTCATCACCCAGGCCCGCGCCCGCGGCCTGTCCGACACCGCCGTGCGCCTGCGCCATGCCCTGCGCCACGCCCTGGTGCCGCTGGTGACCCTGGCCGGCTTCGTCTTCGCCAGCCTGCTCGGTGGCGCGGTGGTGCTGGAGCTGCTGTTCGGCCGCCAGGGCATCGGCCGGCTGATGCTCGACGCCACCGCCAACAAGGACGTGCCGCTGGTGCTGGGCGTGACCCTGCTGGCCGCCGCCCTCTACGTGCTGGTCAACCTGCTGGTGGACCTGGCGACCCAGGCCATCGACCCGCGCACCACGCGCCCCTGAATTCACGAGAAAGGAACCGCCAATGAGTCAAACCCCGATTACCGACGCCGAACTGGATGCGCGCTTCGCGCCCATTTATGCGCGCATCGCCGAAGGCGCGGTGGCCCGCGAGCAGCAGCGCACCCTGGCCCAGGAGCCTGTGGCTTGGCTGCGCGAAGCGGGCCTTGGCGCCCTGCGCGTGCCGCGCAGCCACGGCGGCCTCGGCGCGACCTTGCCGCAACTGCTGCGCCAACTGGTGCGCCTGGGCCAGGCCGACTCCAACTTGCCGCAGATCTTCCGCGCCCACTTCGGTTTCGTCGAAGGGCGCCTGTCGTCCCATGACGCTGCCTCCCAGGACTACTGGTTCGCCCGCGTGGTGGCCGGCGAGCTGTGGGGCGCGGCCATGGCCGAGCGCACCGACAGCACCGGCAACACCGTGCAACTGAGCGACAGCGACGAGGGCTACCGGCTCGACGGCGAGAAGTACTACTGCACCGGCACGTTGTACGCCGACTGGGTGGCGGCGGTGGCCAACCATGGCGACGATTTCGTCAGCCTCGCGGTGCCCACCCGCGCCCCGGGCGTAGAGCGGGTCGACGACTGGGACGGCTTCGGCCAGCGCCTGACCGGCAGCGGCACCACCCGCTTCGCCCAGGTCAGCGTGCAGCCCGAGCACCTGCTGCGCCGCTTCGCCAAGGGCGAGCTGCGCGCCGAGTCGTACCTCACCGCCTTCTACCAGGCGGTGCACCTGGCCACCCTGGCCGGCATCGCCCGCGCCGTGCTGGCCGACGCCGTGGCCTTCGTCCAGGGCCGTACCCGCACCTTCGGTGTGCCCGGCCAGTCGCAGCCGGGCGAGGACCCGCTGGTGCAGGCCGTGGTTGGTCGCCTGGCCAGCCTGGCGTTTGCCGCCGAGGCCCAGGTCAGCGCCGTCGGCCAGAGCCTGCAGGCGGTGGATGAAGCCGGCCAGGCTGGCGAGGTGCCCGAGCAGCTGTACACCGATGCCGAAATCCACACCTTCCAGGCCCAGCAGATCGTCCTGCCGCAGGTGCTGGAGGCCAGCACCTTGCTCTTCGAAGTGGGCGGCGCCTCGGCCACCAGCCGCGCCCGCAGCTTCGACCGCCACTGGCGCAACGCACGCACCCTGGCCTCGCACAACCCGGCGATCCAGCGCGAACAGGCGCTGGGCAACTACTACCTCAACGGCATCAGCCCGGCCCAGGCCTGGCGTGCCCGGCACGCCGCCGTCAGCGCAGGGCAGGGCAGCGGCGACGAAGCCAGCGCGGTGTGAACAGGAGAACCACGATGAGCAGCAAACAGATGAGCCTGGGCATGAACATCCTCGGCTTCGGCTCGCACTCAGGCGCCTGGCGCCAGGGCGAGGCGGCGATCGATGCCTACATCGACGTCAACTACTACCGCGACATCGCCAAGCTCTCCGAGCGCGGCTGCCTGGACGCGATCTTCCTGGCCGACGGCCCGGCACTGCCGCCCGACGTGTCCAGCCAACCGGGCGGGCGCCTGGAGCCGACCGTGCTGCTGACCGCCGTGGCCGCGGCCACCGAGCGCATCGGCGTGATCGCCACCTGCTCCAGCACCTACAACGAGCCGTTCAACCTGGCCCGGCGCATCGCCTCGCTGGACCACATCAGCGGCGGCCGCGCCGCGTGGAACGTGGTGACCAACGCCGGTGACGCCGCCGCGCAGAACTTCGGCCTGACCGGCGCACCGCTGCACGTCGACCGCTACGGGCGCGCCGAGGAGTTCGTCGACGTGACCCTGAAGCTGTGGGACAGCTGGGAGGACGACGCGATCATCGGCGACCGCGCAGGCGGGCGCTTCGCCGACCCGCGGAAGGTCCACACCCTGGATTTCAAGGGCCAGCATTTTCAGGTGCGCGGCCCGCTCAACCTGCCGCGCTCGCCGCAAGGCCGGCCGGTGCTGGTGCAGGCCGGCTCCTCCGAAGGCGGCAAGGCGCTGGGCTCGCGTTATGCCGATGCGATCTTCACCACCCAGACCACCCTGGCCGACGGCCAGGCCTTCTACCGCGAGATGAAGGCCCGGGCCAAGGCCTGGGGGCGCAACCCCGAGCACCTGAAGATCATGCCGGGGCTGTCGACGGTGATCGCCAGCACCGAGGCCGAGGCCCATGCCCGCTTCGACGAGCTCAATGCCTGGCATGGCGAGCATGGCCTGTTGCAGCAGGTGGCCGGGCGCATTGGCATCGATGCCCGCGAGCTGGACCCGGACGCGCCGCTGCCGTGGGAACGGATTGGCGCGGTGGCGGACTTCGAGCGCGGCTCGCATGGCTTTCTGGAGGCGCAGCTGAACCTGGCGCGCAGCGAGAACCTGACCATTCGCCAGCTGTCGCGGCGGATTCTGGTGGGGCATCGGTTGGCCGTGGGCACGCCGGAGCAGGTCGCCGACACCTTGGCCGAGTGGTTCCTGGCGGGGGCGGGGGATGGCTTCAACATCATGCCCGACATGTTCCCGTCGGGGGCGCGGGTGTTCGTCGAGGAAGTGGTGCCGTTGCTGCAGAAGCGCGGGTTGTTCCGGACCGAGTACAGCGGCACGACCTTGCGTGAGCATCTGGGGTTGCCCAAGGCACACAACCAGTTCGCTGCTTAGGGGGCGCTGTGCGCCCCAATCGCTGGCAAGCCAGCTCCCACAGGTACGGCGCAAGCCCGAAACCTGTGGTGATCCTGTGGGAGCTGGCTTGCCAGCGATTGGGCTGCACAGCAGCCCCAGGATCTCAAACCCAAAACCCATTCATCAGGATGCATCCATGCGCTACCGCCCACTAGGCCACACCCACCTCCAAGTCAGCCTGCTCAGCCTCGGCACCATGACCTGGGGCCACCAGAACAGCGAACAGGACGCCCACCAGCAACTGGACGCTGCCCTCGCCGCCGGCATCAACTTCATCGACACCGCCGAGATGTACCCAACCCCCACCCGCGCCGACACCTGGACCACCACCGAGCGTTACCTGGGCAACTGGATCAAAGCCCGTGGCAACCGTGACAAGTACATCCTCGCCAGCAAGATCGCCGGCCCCTCCCGCGAGCCCGGCGCCCAGGCGCACATCCGCGATGGCCTGTCGCACCACGACCGCAAGAACATCGTCGCCGCCCTGGAAGGCAGCCTGCGCCGGTTGAACACCGACTACCTGGACCTCTACCAGCTGCACTGGCCCGACCGCACCAGCAACTTCTTCGGCATCCGCGAATACCCCTACGCCGACGACCACCCGCAAACGGCGGCCATCGAAGAAACCCTGGCCGTGCTCGACGACCAGGTGAAGGCCGGCAAGGTGCGCCATATCGGCGTGTCCAACGAAACCCCGTGGGGCGTGGCGCAGTTCCTGCGCCACAGCGAAGAAAAGGGCCTGGCGCGCATCGCCAGCATCCAGAACCCCTACAGTCTGCTCAACCGCCTGTACGAAACCGGCCTGTCGGAGTTCAGCCATCGCGAAGGCGTGAGCTTGCTGGCCTATTCGCCGCTGGCCTTCGGCGCCCTGACCGGCAAGTACCTCAATGGCGCCCGGCCCGAGGGTTCGCGGCTGTCGTCGGTGTACCGCACCTTCAACCGCTATGGCAGCGAGGAGGCCAACAGCGCCATCGCCAGCTATGTGCAAATCGCCCGCGAGCATGGCCTGACCCCGGCGCAACTGGCGCTGGCCTTCGTCATCCGCCAGCCGTTCGTGGCCAGCGCGATCACCGGGCAGACCAGCTTGCTGCAGCTGCAGGAAAACCTCGGGGCGCTGGATGTGCAGTTGAGCGAAGAAGTGCTGGCCCAGATCCAGGCCGTGCACCGGCGCATCCCCAACCCGGCACCGTAGCCGAATGCTTTTCTCTTTTGTGGGAGCCGGCTTGCCGGCGATCACCGGCGCAGCCGGTGCCATGCACCGCAGTGCCGCCATCGCCGGCAAGCCGGCTCCCACAGATAGCGCTGCATCAGAAGGACAGTCATGAACGCCATCGCCCCATCACCTCTGGTCTTGTCCACGCGCCCCCGCTGGCTGTCCCGCCCCGGGCTTTACCTGGCCTGGGCCACGCTCGCCTTGCTGCTGCTGGCCGTCGCCGCACCCGGCTGGCTAGCCCCAGCCGACCCCCTGGCCGCCGACGCCCGCCTGGCCTACCTCCCACCCAACACCACCCACTGGCTGGGCACCGACGAAAACGGCCGCGACGTACTCACCCGGCTGATCCACGGCGCCCGCCCATCCCTGCTGATCGGCCTGGCCGCGACTCTGCTTGGCCTCGGCCTGGGCACGCTGCTCGGCGTGCTGTCGGGCCTGGCCCCGGCCTGGCTGGACAACCTGCTGATGCGCGCCGTCGATGTGCTGCTGGCGTTTCCCGACCTGCTGCTGGCGCTGGTGATCATCACCTTGTTCGGCCAGGGCACCAGCAACCTGATCCTCGCCGTGGGCATCGCCTCGGTGCCGCGCTACGCCCGCCTGGTGCGCGCGCAAACCCTGACCATCCGCCACGCAGGCTTCGTCGAGGCGGCGCTGACCCTGGGCCGCCGGCCGCTGGCGGTGGTGTTCGAGCATGTCTTGCCCAACGCCGTGCAACCGGTGCTGATCCTGGCTTGCATCGGCCTCGGCGGCGCCATCACCGCCGCCGCCGCGTTGAGCTTCCTGGGCTTCGGCGCGCCGCCACCTGCGCCCGAATGGGGCGCGATGATGGCCGTGGCCCGCAACTTCATGGCCAACGCCCCCTGGCTGATGGCCTGGCCGGCGCTGGCAATCACCATCACCGTCATCGCCATCACCGCCATCGGGCGTGACTGGCTACGCCGCAGCGAGGGCAGGCAACCATGAGCATTTTCGAGATTCAGCCACCGCTGGTGGATATCCGCGACCTGCGGGTGAGCTTTAACGGCGTGCCGGTGGTGCACGGCGTGAGCCTGCAACTGCAGGCCGGGCAGTGCCTGGCGCTGGTGGGCGAGTCTGGCTCGGGCAAGAGCGTCACCGCCCGCACCCTGGTCGGCCTGACCGGCGCCGGCGCGCAGGTGCAGGCTCAGCGCCTGGCGTTCGCCGGGCAGGACCTGCTCGGCGTCGACCAGGCCACCTGGCAGCGCCTGCGCGGCGGGCGGGTCGGCTTCGTCATGCAGGACGCGCTGGGCTCGCTCGACCCGCTGCGCCGGGTGGGTGCCGAAATCGAAGAACCGCTGTTTCAGCACACCCGCCTTGGCAGCGAGCAGCGCCGCCTGCGTGTGCTGGAGTTGCTGCGCCAGGTCGGCGTGCCCGAGCCCGAGGTGCGTGCCCGGCAATACCCCTGGCAGCTCTCTGGTGGCCTGCGCCAGCGCGCCCTGATCGCCTCGGCCATCGCCTGCCAGCCGCGCCTGCTGATCGCCGATGAGCCGACCACCGCGCTGGATGCCACGGTGCAGGCGCAGATCCTCGACCTGCTGGCGCAACTGCGGGCGCACGACAACAGCCTGCTGATGGTCAGCCACGACCTGGCGGTGGTCGCGCGCCTGGCCGACCAGGTGGCGGTGATGCGCCATGGCCAGGTGGTGGAGCAGGGCAGCGCCGAGCAGATCCTGCAAGACCCGCAAGACCCCTACACCCAGCGCCTGCTGCGGGCGGCGCGGGCGGTGCATTTCCAGCGGCCGCAGGTGCCGGCGCTGGCGTTGCTGGAGCAAGCCGTGAACCAACAACCGGTGCTGCTCGAGGCCCGTGGCCTGGGCAAGGCCTTCATCGGCCCGGACGGCCAGCCGCGCCCGGTGCTCAGGGACGTTTCCCTGCAGCTGCGGGCGGGGCAGACGCTGGGGGTGGTCGGCGAGTCCGGCTCCGGCAAGAGCACCCTGGGGCGCATCCTGCTCGGCCTGGAGCGCCCGGAGCAGGGCACCGTGCACTTTGCCGGCGAGGACTGGCTGGCACTCACCGCCGAGCAGCAGCGCCAGGTGCGCCAGGGCATCCAGGTGGTGTTCCAGGACCCGCTGGCCTCGTTCGACCCGCGCTACACGGTATTGCGGGTGCTCTCCGAGGCACTGGCCCAGGCCGGCGTGCCGCGAGGGTTGCGGCGTACCGAGGCGGCGGCGTTGCTGGAACGGGTGCAGTTGCCGGGCAGCGTGCTCGACCGGCGCCCGCTGGAGCTCTCCGGGGGCCAGCGCCAGCGCATTGCGATTGCCCGGGCGCTGGCGATGAAGCCGCGGGTGCTGGTGCTGGACGAGCCGGTGTCGGCGCTGGATGTATCGGTGCAGGCGCGGATTCTGGCGCTGCTGGCCGAGCTCAAGGCCGAGCTCAACCTGGCGTGCATTTTCATCTCCCACGATTTGGGCGTGGTGGAGCAGGTGAGCGACCAGGTGTTGGTGATGCAGGGGGGCAGGGTGGTGGAGCAGGGCAGCGTAGAGCAAGTGATGCGCCAGCCGCGCCATGCCTATACCCGCGCACTGCTCGATGCCGTGCCCAGTTTGCCAGCGGCGCAGCCGCGCTGGGTCAGCCGGATTGCTGTTTGAAGCCACCGGCCCTATCGCCGGCAAGCCGGCTCCCACAGGTACCCCACAAGGCTTGAAATTGTGCAGGCCCTGTGGGAGCCGGCTTGCCGGCGATAGGGCCAGTGGCAGCACCTTGAACTCTGAGGAAACCACCGTGACATCCACCCACCGCCTCCCCGATGGCTGGGACATCCGCCACCTGCCCGACACCCCCATGGCCTTCGTCCGCGCCTTCATCCTGCGCCACCCGCTGGCCTACGGCGGCATGCTCGCCTTGCAGACCCTCTCGGTGCTCTGCGCCGTGCTGGTGCCCTGGCAACTGGGCCAGCTCACCCGCCTGGTCAGCCAGGGCCTGGACGCCGCGCGCGCGGTCGATGCCCTGGCCTGGCCCCTGGCCGGTTTCGCCGCACTGCTGGCCGTGGAAATGCTCAGCATGCGCCTGGCCAGCGGCCTGCACATCCATACCGTGCCGCGTCAGCGGCGCGCCGTGACCCAGGCGCTGTTCGCCTACCTGCAACGCCATTCGCACCGCTACATCACCAGCGAATTCGCCGGCGCCCTGGCGCACCGCATCAGCGAAGTGGCGCTGGGCACCACCCAGACCCTGGCCATCCTCATCTTCGACCTGATCCCGCTGCTGGCCACCCTGGCCCTGGCGGTGGTCCTGCTGGCCACCGCCAACGCCTGGCTGGCCGCCTTCATGGGCCTGTGGGCGCTGGGCTTTCTGACCCTGTGCTGGTTCCTCGCCCGCCGCAGCCACCCCCTGGCCCGCGATTTCGCCGCGGCGCGCAGCGTGAGCACCGGCAAGGTGGTGGACGCGGTGACCAACCTCACCAACATCCGCCTGTTCGCCCGCCACCCCTACGAGCACAGTTACCTGGGCCGCTTTCTCGACCGCGAGGTGGCCGCCGCCGACCGCTCGCTGGGCTACATGGAAAAGATCCGCTGGCTGCAGAACGCCTGCGGTGTGCTGCTCAAGCTCGGCATCCTGCTGCTGGCGCTGTGGCTATGGCAGCGCGGTAGCATCGACATCGCCACCTTCGTCACCGCCACCAGCCTGTCGCTGATGATCATCACCGACGTGGCCGGCCTGTCACGGCGCCTGCTGGAGTTCTTCGAAGCCATGGGCAACATCGCCAACGGCGTGCGCACGCTGGTGCGCCCGCATGAGGTGCGCGATGCCAGCCAGGCGCAGCCGCTGAAGGTGGAGCGGGGCGAGGTGCGCTTTGCCGATGTGACCTTTGGCTATCACCCGGGGCGGCCAATCTTTCAGGGCCTGAACCTGCATATCCCGGCAGGCCAGCGCGTTGGCCTGGTGGGCGCTTCCGGTTCGGGCAAGTCGACGCTGCTGGGGTTGCTGCTGCGGCTGTATGACGTGAACGGCGGGCAAGTGCTGATCGATGGCCAGGACGTGCGCACGGTGACCCAGCACTCGCTGCACGAGCAGGTGGGGCTGATCCCGCAGGAGCCGGGGCTGTTCCATCGCAGCATTCGCGAAAACATCCATTACGGGCGCCTGGATGCCGGCGATGAGGCCGTGCAGGCGGCCATCGACCGGGCCGGGGCGCGGGACTTCATCGAGTCCATGGAGCTGGGTTTCGATTCGTTGGTGGGGGAGCGTGGGGTGAAGTTGTCCGGTGGCCAGCGCCAGCGCATCGCCATTGCCCGGGTGCTGCTGAAGAATGCGCCGATCCTGGTGATGGATGAAGCAACGTCGAGCCTGGATTCGATTACCGAGCGGTACATCCAGGACAAGCTGGACGAGATCATGGAGGACAAGACGGTGATCGTGGTGGCGCATCGGTTGTCGACCGTGGCGCACCTGGATCGGATCGTGGTGTTCGATGATGGGCGGGTGGTGGAGGATGGCAGCCATGCGCAGTTGCTGGCGCGGCGGGGGTATTACCATCGGTTGTGGAGCCGGCAGGGGGAGGTGGCGTGAGGGTGGTGTCTTGGTTTTGAACGTGTGAAAAAATCAGTTTTAACCCCTTTCTTGTAGGACGTTTCCCAAAGATACTCCTACCGCCTCTTTCCCGTTGCGGTCGCTTGGGCAGCTCTCTAGTCTCGGCCTGTCGTTGCATATCGACGACACGGCTTTGACAGGCCGTAACGAGATACTTTGCATGGTTGTGCCGTTATGGCGGCTGTGCATGGGGCACGCTTGCGTGCGCCGGTTCTGGTATCCGCCGGTCTGTCAACCTATGCACAGCTGCCACCTTTCTGTTTGACAGCAGAGGGTGGTCGCCCCAAAACGGATACTACTTATATTGAAAATCGTCCCCGATCCCCCACTCAACCAATCCCTCGAAGACATCCTCATCCAGGCCACGGACTACGCCCTGTGCGCACAGACCGTGATGCATCAGGCCCTTCTGCTACAGCCCAAATCGCCCGCGTCGATTCTGATGATGGCGTCGATGCATAAAGTGGAGGCGTTGCGGGTGATGCTGGAGTCCATGTTGATTCAGGTGCAGATGCCGGCTGAGCCCAGGACTTCGCACTAGGCCATCAATGATGTGTTGGCTGTGCTGGCCTCATCGCGGGGCAAGCCCGCTCCCACATGAACTCGGGCCTGAGCAATACCTGTGGGAGCGGGCTTGCCCCGCGAAGAGGCCAGCACAGCCAGAAAAAACTTCAGGGAGATAACCAATGACCACAGACGACACCCATTTCACCGTCGGCAAAACCACCTTCTGCCAAGGCGAACACCAGACCCACCCCCTGTTCCGCATCGAGCCCGGCATCCCTTGCCAGAATGCCCGCGAACAGGCCTCGGAATTGATGGGCTATGTACGGGAGCTGACCATCATCGGCCTGATGGAGGAGAAACCCATGATGATCTGGGCCGCGCACTACCTGAGCGCCATGGCCAAGGCACTGATGGATGATGCCGAACTTGGCATGATGCACTGAGAGTTAGATACCGCGCGCACCACGAGAAAAGCGCAGTAGGTCACCCCAGTACTTTGGGGTGACCGCTGGGTTCAACGTAAAGAAGCACGGGCCTACTATTTGATATGGCTTATAACGGGCGCTAATCCATATCTATGAAGCCAACGCTCATCATTTCGAGAGTAGCAGAATGCTCCAATGTGATGGCCTGGCATAGCTTCCAAAGCATTGAGTTGCTTAGGTGTAATGCCCTTGAGATCGGGACCCCGAAGGTCATGGATGTGGATTTTGCGTTTGCGCAAATTCCTCCGTATAGCCTTATAGTCATCCGAAGTGTGTCTCAAGTAATTGTAGTAATTTACCTCGGCTTCTGTTACCAGTCTTCTGAGTCGATGTCTAGTCTGAGTCTGTTTGTAGGCACCCAGGTCCTCTTGAAAAAAAGTGCTTTCATTGAGGTAGGGATCTCGTCGATAAGTGGCCCGGTTGGAGGCGTTTCGATAACTTGTCCAGTTATCACCGTCAGGGTTTCCATGGGCGCCGGAATAGAGATGGATATCACTTAAAGAGTTCCTTCTTCCGATTCTTATGATGGGCTCCTGAATGTCATAGTGAGTAACACGCATATCTGAGCCCCACAGTGTTTGATTGTTTGATATTACTTCCTCATGCCACTCAGGGGCTCTGAATTGTCCGCGATGTACCGGAACCTTCTGTACCGTGTTCGACTTATTTCCAAAGATCTTGAGGCCCTGTGTTTTGCCTCCCATGGGCTTGCCGGGGAAATACGGTCGTAATGCCGCACGCGATCTATGTAGCGCTGGCAGCCTGGTAAATCTCAAGGCACTACGCAATCTGCTCAACGTTTGCAGGCCTCTGGCCAACGAACTTCCCACTTTGACAGCCCCTGCAACGGCACCATCAAGAAAACCTGTAGCAACCGACGCCCAACCCATTTTCACCGACAAGGCCGGGTTACTTTGCCGCAACGCCAGTTCCGCCACGCCAAAGCCGAAACTCAGCAGACCGGCAGCCAGCATCAGCGCGCCGAAGGCGCCACCTGTGATAACCGACAAGCCGACGATCAAAAGCGTGCCGTAAATCAAGAGTAACCATTCCCACCACGCGACGGGCTCATGTTGGGGCGGTGTGGTGTCGCGGATCATGTCGTCCATCGAGGCCAGCTGCGTTGCCTGTTCCCGGCGGCTGACCATGATGTGCCCACTGGGGTCATGCCAGTTGACTGGATCACGGCCGGCACAATATGCCCGGTCGTTCAGCCCGCCTGCACCGAACGGGCTAAGGCTGTCACCCTGGAAGAATGCCTGGTGCCTGGGGTCGTAGATGCGGTAGCCGTTGCCCAGGTGGTAGGCGCCCGTCACCGGGTCCACGCGCTGGCCGTTGTAGCCAAGGCCACTGCCCAGTGCATTGAGGCTGTCCAGTGGTGCTTCGCCCCACGGCGTGAAGCCTATCGACGCGCTCTTCCATTGGCCGTTGGCATCGATCGAGTACTCTTCGCCACCGCCGTTTTGCGGATCCGACAGAATGAAGTAGGTTTTCGCTGCGGCATCATCCTTGGCCAATTCTCGACACTGCACGACCAAGCCTGCTTCTTCGTCGAGCACCCGCTGTCGCAACGGGTTGTTTTGCGCGTCAAGCCATATTTCACCGCAGAGTTGGTCGCCGGTGTATTGCAATACGCGGCGCTGCTGTTTGCTTTCATCCCACTGGGATGCCAAGCGGCCGATGTGGTCGTACTCATAGCTGGCAAGCAACGTGGCCTCGGTCTTTACAGACTGCAGTTGCCCTTCGAGTGTGTAGCCAAGTTGATGGCCTGCCGCATTTTCGGTAAGGCTGCCATTGTCATCGCTGGTCAATTTCAGGATCGTTGGCGCATCTGCCTTTGCGGCCTTGTCAATGTGAGTGACAGTCACCTGCGTGCGTTGAGTGGGCTTGAGCTTGTCGCCATAAGTGTAAGTGCGTGCCTCGCTTGAGCCGTCGAGATAGGTGGTGGTGCAGGTGAGCATATTGCCAAGCGCGTCATAGGTGTAGGCTTGGTCCTTGATGTCTTTTCTATTCGCATCTTGAATCTCATAGCCTTTGACCGCGTTGACACTCCATGTTTTGAGTTCACTACGCTTGTCTTCGTAGGTGTAAGTTTCGCTGCGAGTCGGCTTGCTTGCGCCGTCGCGGTACCACGTTTTGCTCACGAGCTGCCCGGTCACTGACCAGCCTTGTTCATAGCGGCTTTTGATCTCGCCATTGAGCTGGTAAGTGCGTTGGGTTTCTCGACCGAACGGGTCGTACTCATAGGCAACCATCAGCTTCTGGCCGCTCTGCCGGTCACTGACAAACAGTTGCTCCAGGTCCCCGAGAGCGGTGTAGCGGTAGCGATATTCGAGCTGCCCGCGGCGCACCCGGGTACGGCGATTTTGCGCATCGTGCCAGGCTCGGCTGACTACACCATTGGAAAGTTCTGCCAGTTCGACGTTTCCGCGTAGCGAATGACGGAGACCTTCGCGATATGTCTGACCACGCAGTGTCCGGGTTGTATTCACCTGGCCCAGCAAGCGGGGCGACAAGCATTGCGTGCTGATGCGACTTTGAAGGTTCGCAGTGGCTTCGGGGCGCTCGGCATTGATGGCCTGGGTGACCTTGTTGTAGGTGAATTTCGTGAGCAGCGTTCCTGCCTTCGCCGTTTGCTTGGGTTTGCTGTACCAGGACACAGAGGTGCCGTCTTCGCTGCTTTCGTTCCACACTTCAGACCCGTCGGGGCGCTGATAACCGCTGTTTTTGAACAAGTAAGTCTGCGATGAGCCATCAGCCCCCACTGTCCTGGAGACGATCTCATCGCCACGCTTGCCGTCACCGCGCAAGGTTTGTTTGCCCAGTTGCCGCTCCTTGCCCGCAGCGTCCTTGATGCTGACTTTCGTGGGAATGTTACTGAGCCCTTGGAAAGCCCACTTGACCACACTGCCATCTGGTGCCTTGGTCTGTGTGCGCCGGCCCAGTTCGTCGTACTCGTGTTTCCATTCCCGAGTGACGGTATCCACTTTTTCGATAATCAGCTCGGTTTGCCCACGCTTGTTGACCCGTCGCTCGCTGCACAGACCGATATCCTTCAGCTGTTTGCCCTTGGCGTTCCAGCGTTTGTGGTTGAGCGCAAAGGTGACTTGACCATCGGCCTGGTTCTTCTGGGTGTGCTCGACGCTGTGAAGCGTTCCCTGGAGCAGGCTGCCAGTGATGGTTTCGGTACGCTGCGTCTGCGTGCCGTCTTTCTCCACTTTGTCGTCCTGTGCTTCGGCTTGCCAGAACCAGTCCCGCACGTTTGCAGGCAAGCTGATGCCTTCATTGCGTAGGCACAATCCGCCGGGGTGGTAATCGAACGTGCACTGGCTTTGTATTTCTCCATCGTAGCCGTAGGCAATCTCTTCAAGGCATACGTAATTGCTGGCAGCGTCATCGCTGCCCGCCTCGCGCTGCAGTTCGCGGCGAACCGGGCGCTGCAGGCCATCGAGCAATGTCCGGCCTTTACGGCCATCCGGGCCCGTAGCCACCACCCAGGTGCCAGCGCTGGTATCGAGCCACTCATAACTGGCAGGTGCTGAGTCAGTACCATTGGCATCGCCCGATGCGTAGTTTTCGAGCTTCCAGGCATAGGTGGAGCTGGAGCGCAAACGACCCCGCGCATCATAGGTGAGGTAGTCCATGGTTATTGGCCGGCCCAGGTCATCCTGCTCCGTCTCGCGCAGCACACGGCCGCTGCGTGCCGAGCGAATGTGGTGGCTCAAGGTGGCAGTGAGGTTGAGCCCATCACGCTCGAACGGGGCCACGCTCTTGACTGACAAGGTGGCTGTGTTTGCATCAAAGGTCGTGGTTTCGGTCAGCTTCTGCGTCTGGCGGGCATCATTGTTCTTGTACCAACGGGTGGAGGTCGTTTCTGCCGTCGTCTTGCCGTCTTCGTGGCTGTAACTCACCTGTATCAGGCTGACCATCAGCCCATCGCGACCCTGCGCCTTGGTCAGGGTCCATGGGGTGGTGGTGGTATCCACCGTCACCCCCTCAAGGCTCAAGACCGTATCGGGAATCAGGACACCTTGGCTGTTTTTGCTGGCCTGCGCATAGCCGTAAAGCGTCATGCTCATTTCAGATTTGCTGGTGTCGGGGAAGCGCAAGTAGCTGCACTGCGCGAGCAAGGGCGGCGTGCTGGCATCGGGCACCTGTGGGCAAGTCAGCGCCGTGACGGGGAGGTCGGCATCCTCTTTTTCGAGCTTCAGCCCGCTCAGCAACGTTGCCAGTGCCGGGACGTTGTCACTGCGATCCGCTTTCCCCTCGCTGGCCTTCACCGCGTAATAGCAGAAGTGCGAGGTCTGGCCATCATCAGTGGTCGTGCTAGCCACCAGGCCGGTATTGAAGTCATAGGTAACGTCCGTCGTTTCCTTGACCATGGCAGGTGCCTTGGGCTCAGTTGCAGTGCTGGCTTTTGCAGTGCTTTTGCTCATGATTGCGACTCCTCTGCAGAAGGCTCGGCAGCGCTGGTGGGGGCTGGGGTGCGCGGCGTGCGCAAGTCTTCGGTGCTGACGGTGGTACGGACCGGTTGCGTGGCCAGGCGGAACTTCACTGTCGGGTCTTCGCTGGCAATGCTGTCCGGGTAGGTCATGGTCGTGGTTTCACGCACCACGCCTGGCACTTCCTCGACAACCTCGGTCGGTACGGCGAAGCCGTTCTTCAGCGCCCAGGTGCGGCGCGTGAACGGGCCCATTGCTACGCCGCCGGTGTCCAGGCTGCAGGTGGAGGAGAAGGTGCCACCCTCTTGCATGGTTTGATCGTTGATACCTTCCCATTGCCAGATGTGCGTGATCGGCGCCTGCCCGGCGCCTGGCAGCAGGGTGTGCCGCAGCACCCTGGAAAGAGGGATCGGACTTCTGCCGGAGTCCCAACCCTTCCACTGCGGGGCATAGCTCACGGCCTCGAGCGATCCATCCTCTTCGGCAACCGAGCAGAGCACACGGTCTAGCACCGGTTCGCCTTCGTAGCCGAAAACCACGGTTTGCACGGGGGATGTGTCGTTGGCCCCTTTTCGTGTCAGGCGCGTGAGCAGGCAGTCCTCGATGGTCAGGGTCACGTCATAGGCTTCGTCGCTGTCAGGCCACACGGTGTAGGTGCTGGTGTATTCACCGGTTGCGGTCGGGGTGCCAAGCGTTGCTTTCAACAGTTGGGTATCGCCGTCACTGATGGACTGCAGATGGATATGGCCTTCCTTGCCCTCCCAGGCAAAGGTCAGATTGCCGCCCTGAGGAGAAGTGATGCATTGCGGAATGAGGATGAAAGCCTTGCGCTCAAGGTCTTTCTTCATCTCTTTCAATCCCTTGAGCTTGTTGTTTATGTTCTCGATCTGTTCGTTTGTGATTCCGGTTTCCTTGAGCCATTGCTCCAGGTTTTCTTGGAGTTTATTTATCTTGCCGACAAACGCTTTCTTGTAGTGCTCACTGGCTTCCTTGTCATCGTGAGTGCTGGGTTTGGCCAGCTTTTCGACGCGGCCAGACGGGAAAACGATCGTCACTTCGGTCAAGGCATCGTACGTGCCCTTGCAACCGGTCAAGGTGATGCCATTGATAGCCAGGCGCTTGTCGCCTGTTGCCTCTTTCACATGATCAGCCGTGAGCGTGATGGTTTGGCCGGTGCTGAGCGTAAGCCGGTGCAGGCGGTTGTCGTAGGCACTGAAGCGCAACGCCCAGCCGTCGCCCAGGGCGCTTTCATTGGCGCGGGTGGCGGAGTAGTGCAGCGTCAGGTCGACTTCTGGGCCTTTGCCTGCCAGGCCCCGGATCACGCCCACCGGGTAGTGGGCATGGAACAGTCCGGTCTTGGGGTCGACGCCATTCTCGTTGGCGCCGCTGACGTCGTAGACTTCCGAGCCCAACGTACCGGCATAGTCCGCGCAGAGAGAGTCGGCGGGCGCGAAGGACTTGCCCGTGTACGGCCTCTGGAGGGTAAAGGCGACCTGCTCGAGTTCGTAAACTCCATGTTGCCTGCGGGGGGCCGCCGAAATGCCTGCGCGGCTGATCCTGCTCGCGCTGCACAGTACTTCGTCCTCTGCAAGCGCTTGCGGGACAGGAATGTTCAGGCGCAGTCCACCCGTGCCTTGCAATTCCCTTATCGCGTATTCGCTTGCAGGCTGATCAGGTGCAAAGTCAGAGGTATAGGATATGAAGCGAATACCTTTGTCACGGGCACTGTGGGCCAATTGCAGGTGCAGGTAGGCTTGGCTGGGGGCTTGCTTGCGATCCGTCGTTTTGAAGTCAAGCACCACTTGCTCTTCATTGCTCCAAAGGCACTCGCACGCTCTGTAGTTCAGTTGCCATACATCTTTCTGAGCATAGACGTGCTCTTCGTGGGAGAGCGCGGAGGCTACCAGCGCAGGTACATTGGCTGAGGGGATCTTGAACTCGAAGTCCGCATACGTCATTTCGGCAAAATCGAGTTTTCTGTTGGCTTCTCTGCCGGGGTCAATTTCTACCCTGTCGCGCTCTACCAGCGGCTCGTCGCCCCAGATGATCAACTTCGCATAACGTGCGTGGTAGTCGGTGATGCCGCGTTCAAACCGTTTGGAGCCGGCATACGCTCGTGCTTCTTCCCACATCAACCTGTCGCTCAGGTAGGTCAGTTTGGGGTCCAGCTCAGGCAGTGAGTCCGATTCAGGTACTGGCTGAACAGGATGGTCCGCTAGCAAGGCCAATTGCGCATCTCGAGGCAACCACAAAGTATGCTCCGCCAGGTCGGCAGCGTCGGTATCGGGCGTGTCCTTGCGGACGGTCTCGGTACCCCAGTGAATCAAGGGCGAATCGAGCGCCGCCCTCAATCCCGTGACCCACGCTCCCAGGCTCGCGGCCTGCTGTGCACTCGGCGTGAAGGCCCATGAGGTGAGGGTGTGCCCATTCCAGCGATCGGCCATGGCGAGGGTCACCCCGCTCTTGTAGTCCTCATACAGTTGGCCCAGGTTGAGTGGCTGCCCTTGTACCGTTTCCAGCGAAGGTTCCTCGGCATTCGTCAGGCCAGGCAGCCCCTTGACCACCAATCTGAGGGGCAGTGGCATTAACCACAGTGCCCACTTGTCCAATGAGTCGGCAGTGGCGGTCGATGAGGCGTGGTTGCCCAGTCGCAGGCAGTACTTCAGTTTCGATTGCTTCAGGGCCTTGGCCAGCGAGGCCAGGCATTTCACTGCATCGGTGTCGGTCTCGGTGATGGTGTAGCTGAAGGGGGAGCCGTACATCTCGACCGGGCTGAAGGCGTCGTAGAGGTGAAACTGCACGGTAGCACCCGCTACAGGGGTGAAATCGGTGATCTTCCCCGGCTGCTTTTGCCAGGTCAGGGCGTCCATCTCCACCGACAGCTCGGAGTACTGCGGCACCCACAGTGCGTTGCGGCTTTCGGCAGGTGTCACGGTGATGTTGTCGCTGCCCAGCACACCGGCACGGAGCAAACTGCCGCGCCGTTCTTCGATGCGCTTGCACAGACCAGCAGACGCGGAACTGGTCGCCTTGGCGCCCGAGTGCTCGTACAGATAGGTTTCATACAGGTACAACGTGGTCCGATCGCGCACTTGTACAGTCAAGGTGTCGCCTGCGACTGGCGTGCTGTCGGGTATCCGGGCGGCGATGACCTGGTTGGCGCTGAACGGGGCATTGCTGTAGAAACGGCAACCGTCTGCGTAGTACCACAGGCGGTTGAGGTCGGAGCGTTGGCTGGCCGTGAGCGCGCGGAAAGCTTCTGTGGTCGGGGTGGCGTGGCTATTGATAGCCAGCCCGCCGTTGGCTGCCAGATGGCCGGCAACCAGCCATTTGCTGCCATCAGAGTCGGCAGGTTTGGCGTTGATCGCCTTGGCAAAGGCTTGCGGCCACTTGTCCTTGGTTAGATTGTCTTTGTCGGCCGCCCAAGTGACCTGCTTGCGGACCCGGCCATCCGCTTGGTCGATGACCCAGGCATGCAGTTTCTCGCCTTCTTTGAGGTCGCGATCGGCCAGCAGGAAGTTGTTGCTGAGCCAGGTATGTTGCCCCGCCCCCAGGCGGGCGGGGACGAAACCCGTCATGTCGGGGAGCAGGTCGTTATCCTGGCTGCCTGGTGTTTCGCGCGATGGCGATTCCTCCGGCTTAGAGGCGAGCGCGGCTAATACCGGAGCCAGTCGATATATTTTGCTGGTGGTTTCTTGGAATGAAATAGACGGCTCGTTATGCTGGAAGCAATCGGACGAAAGATCGTATTTTTTCAACAGCTGAGTAAACAGTTTTATGTCTGCCTTTTTCCCAGCGAGTTTGTAGTACTCGCCCGCCATTTCCGTCAAATGGCCAAGTATGAAGATAAAGTTGTGGCGCCTTCCACCATAGTCGATCAGCAGCGGGCCTGATGATCGCGTGAGGCCGTTCCAGTCATCCTTGGGAACTTCGGTGGCACCTTGCTCAAGCAGGTATTTGATAAACGCTTCGACGTTCTTCTTTTTGCTGTCGAGCTCGGGTACTTCTTGGATGGTGGAGAGGGGAATGGATTTATTTTCGCCGGCAACTTTAATCGTCAGGCTTTTTTCGGATGTACTCCAAAAGGTGCCAAGCACGCCATCAACGGTAATTGCTGCGTATTCGGCGATGTAGCGTTGGAACTCCTTTGCTGTGTATTTCATCTTCGCCACTCCGTTGTCAGATAGCGGGTATGAAAAGGCAGCGGCGAAAGCCCCGCAACTGACAAAAATAACAGGTGGGCAGCACCGAACGGCCTGCCGGCACGGTTGCTCGAGGTGAGCGGGCAAGCGAACTGCTGCTGTTCCAACAGCGCGTGCACACTTTGTTTCTCCAAGCGCATCGCTCTCGCAATAAACCTCGCAAAATCAACGCTTAGAACCCGGCACAACTCCTGCAACAGGCCTTGCAAAGCCCAGTCCCCGCAGGAGCGCCCTTGAACAAACCCATCCTCCCCCTGATCCCGCTCTGCACCGCACTGGCCTTGCTCGGCTGCGAAAAACCCGAGCAACACTCCGCGCAAAGCACCCAACCCCTCAGCGGCGGCACGCTGGTCTACGCCACCGACCGCGAACCCACTTGCCTGGACCCGCACGTGGCCGGTGACATGCCCCAGGTGTTCGTCGCCCAGCAATACCTCGACTCGCTGGTGTCGATGGACAGCCACGGCCAGATCGGCCCGTGGCTGGCGACAAGCTGGGAGGTCTCGGCCGATGGCCTGCACTACACCTTCCACCTGCGCCGCGACGTGCACTTCACCGATGGCACGCCGTTCAACGCCGAGGCGGTGAAGGCCAACCTCGACCACATGGCCAACCCCAAGACCCAGTCCAGCACCGCCGGTGGCTACATCCGCCAATACCGCGGCACCGAGGTGCTGGACAACTACACCGCCCGGGTCACCCTGGCCACGCCTTATGCCGCCTTCCTCGAAGTGCTGGCCCAGGGTTTTCTCGGCATCCAGTCGCCCACCGCGCTCACCCGCAGCCGCGACGAAAACTGCGAAAGCCCGGTGGGCAGCGGGCCGTTCAAGGTGCTGCGCTGGGACCGGCAGAACCAGGTGGAGCTGGTGCGCAACCCGGACTACAACTGGGCGCCGCCCACCGCGCAGCACCAAGGGCCGGCTTACCTGGAGCGCATCGTCTGGAAGTTCATCCAGGAGCCGTCGGTGCGCTTCGCCTCGCTGCAGGCGGGGGAGGTGGACGTGATCGAGACGCTGCCGCCCGAGTCGCACGAGGCGGCGCGGCGCAACCCGGATGTCGACCTGATCATCGCCCAGCGCCCCGGCAACCCCACCAATGGCACCTTCAACCTGCGCCGCGCGCCGTTCGACGATATCCGTGTGCGCGAGGCGTTCGTGCGCAGCGCCGATGTCGAGGGCGCGCTCAAGAGCGTGTACTTCGGCGAGTTCCCCCGCGCCGGCGGGCCGCTCAGCGTGGCCACGCCGTTCTACAGCGGCGGCTTCGAGCACAGCCAGGACTACGACCCGGCCCGCGCCGCCAAGCTGCTCGACGACGCCGGCTGGACCGGGCGCGACAGCCAAGGCTACCGGACCAGAAATGGCCAGCGCCTGCGCGCCGTGGTGCTGATCGGCGCGCGCACCGCGCCGTCGGAGCTGACCCTCTGGGAGCAGGTGCAGGCCACCACGCGCCAGGCCGGCCTGGAACTGGTGCTCGACCAGATGAGCGATGCCCAGGTCACCGCACGCCAGGCTGCCTGGGACTACGACATCCGCATCGGCTACTGGAACACCAACACCCCCGACGTGCTGCGCATCATCTTCACCAGCGCCTTCGTGCAGCCGGCCGGGGTGGGCGGCTATCACCAGAATTCCTCCGGCTACGCCGACCCCGCGTTCGATGCGCTGCTCGACAGCGCCCTGGCCACCCAGGACCCGGACCTGCGCCGCCAGCGCTACTTGCAGGCCCAGCAACAGGCCGCCGCGCAGTACCTGCAACTCACCACCTACCCGCAAAGCACGCGCCTGGGCATCTACAAGACCGCCCACGGCGTGCGCCTGGAGCCTTCGCTGGCGGTGACCTACCTCTATGACGCATGGGTGAACAAATGAGTACGACGACACTTGCAGTCACCGACCCACGGCGCGAACGCCTGGCCGCCCTGGGCCGGCGCGCTGCCATCCGCCTGGGCGGTGGCGTGCTGGTGCTGTGGGCGGTGGCGACCCTGACCTTCTTCGCCCTGCGCCTGATGCCAGGCGACCCGGTGCTGGCGATTCTCGGCGGCCCCAGCGGCAACCCCACACCCGAGGCGATCGAGGCCGCACGCCAGGAATACGGCCTGGACAAGCCACTGGCCGTGCAATACCTGCTCTATCTGTGGCGCCTGTTGCAGGGCGACCTCGGGGTGTCCTACTCGCAGCACTTGCCCGTCACCCGCGTGCTGGCCGAGCAGGGCGGGGCAACCCTGCAGCTGACGGTCGCGGCGCTGGTGCTGGCCTGGTTGCTGGTGCTGCTGCTGACCGTGGCCACCGCCGGGCGCGGCAAGTGGGTCGGTGGCCTGGCGTCGCTGGCCGAAACCCTCAGCGCGGCCTTGCCGCATTTCTGGCTGGGCGTGGTGCTGCTGGCGGTGTTCGCCTTCGGCCTGCGCTGGTTCCCGCCGGCGGGCAGCGACAGCTTCGCCAGCCTGGTGTTGCCGGCCTTTTCGCTGGCGATTCCGCTGGCCGGGTTCATCGCCCAGGTCACCCGCGAATCGCTGGAACTGACCCTGGAGCAGCCCTTCGTGCTCACGGCCCGCACCCGTGGCCTGAGCGACCTGGCCGTGCGCTTTCGCCATGCCCTGCGCCATGCCTTGCTGCCGGGTGTGTCGCTGTCGGGCTGGGCGATCGGCGCGCTGATCAGCGGCGCGGTGGTGTGCGAGGTGATCTTCTCGCGCAAGGGCGTGGGCCGGCAGCTGTACCAGGCCGTGCAAGCCCAGGACCTGCCGCTGGTGATCGGCATCAGCCTGGTGGTCGCCGCCGGCTACGTGCTGGCGAACATTCTGGTCGACCTGCTGTACCAGTGGATCGACCCTCGGCAACAGGAGGCCGCAGCATGACTGACCTGATCCTTGACCGCGCGTTGGCGGCGCAACGCCGGCAACGGCACCTGAAGCTGCCGCCGTTGAGCGCCAGCCTGGCCATCCTGTTCCTCTTCGCGCTGCTGCTGGCGGCGCTGGCGCCGGGGCTGTTCACGGCCATCGACCCGCTGGCCATCGTCCCGCGCGAAGCCTTCCAGCCGCCGAGCTGGGCGCACTGGCTGGGCACCGACCAATCGGGCCGCGACATCTTTGCGCGGATCATCCATGGCGCCCGGCAAAGCCTGCTGATCGGCGTGGCGGCCACGGCCATTTCAATGGCCATCGCCATCACCCTCGGCCTGCTCGGCGGCCTGGGCGGCGCCCGCCTGGACCGCGCCGTGGGCTGGTTGCTGGAAGTGCTGTTCGCCTTCCCCAGCCTGGTGCTGGCGCTGTTGTTCGTGGCGGTGTTCGGCAGCGGCGTCGGCCCGCTGATCGTCGCCACCGGGCTGGGCGGTGCGCCGGGGTATGCGCGCATGGTGCGTGGCCAGGTGCTGACGGTGCGCAACGCCGGCTACATCGAAGCGGCGCGGGCGCTAGGCCACCCGACCTCGCGCATCGTCCTGCGCCAGCTGCTGCCCAACGCCATGCGGCCACTGCTGGTGACGCTGACCATGGGCGTGGGCCAGGCCATCGTCTGGGCCTCGGCGCTGAGCTTCCTGGGCCTAGGCGCGCGGCCGCCGGCGCCGGAGTGGGGGACCATGCTGTCGATGGGCCGCGACTTCATCGCCAATGCCTGGTGGCTGACCTTCTTCCCCGGCCTGTTCATCGTCCTCACCACCCTGGCCACCACCGTGGCTGGCCGCTACATCCAACAACGCCTGGAGGGCCGCCTGCCATGAGTGACAAGACCTTGATCGTCGAGGGGCTGAACGTGGCCTTCGAGGGCCGCAGCGTGGTGCGTGACTTGTCCTTGGTGCTGGCACCGGGCCGCTGCGTGGCATTGGTTGGCGAGTCGGGTTCTGGCAAGAGCGTCAGCGCCCGCAGCCTGGTCGGCCTGGCCGGTGCGCGGGCGCAGGTCAGTGCACGCAGGCTCTGCTTCGACGGCCACGACCTGCTTGGCCTGAGCGAACGCCAATGGCGTGCGGTACGCGGCAAGGACATCGGCTTCGTGCTGCAGGATGCGCTGGTGTCGCTGGACCCGCTGCGGCCGGTGGGCAAGGAAATTCTCGAAGTGCTGCAGGCCCATCGATATGGCGATCGCCATACCCGCACTGCGCGGGTGCACGAATTGCTGGCGCGGGTCGGCGTGCCGGATGTCGAGCTGCGCGCGCGCCAGCGCCCGGGGCAACTGTCCGGTGGCCTGCGGCAGCGGGCGTTGATTGCCAGCGCGCTGGCGCTGGACCCTGCGCTGGTGATCGCCGATGAACCCACCACGGCGCTGGATGCCACGGTGCAGGCGCAGATTCTCGAAGTGTTCCAGCAGATCAAGGCCCGTGGCGCCTCGTTGCTGATCATCAGCCACGACCTGGCGGTGGTCGCGCAGCTGGCCGACGAGGTGGTGGTGCTGCGCCATGGCGAAGTGGTGGAGCAGGGGCCGATGCAGCAGGTGCTGCGCCAGCCCCGCCACCCCTACACCCAGGCGCTGCTGGCGGCGGTGCCGGCCGAGCACCCGCGTGGCAGCCGGTTGTCGCCGGAGCGTGCGGGGGCAAGGCGTGAGCCGAGGCCAGCGTTCAAGAGCGACGTGCTGCTCGAAGGCCGTGGCCTGGGCAAGCGCTACCTCGGCCCGGACGGGCTGTTGCGCCAGGTGGTGCAGGGCGTCGACTTCACCCTGCGGGCCGGGCGCACCCTGGGCATCGTCGGCGAGTCCGGCTCGGGCAAGACCACCGTGGCGCGCATCGCCCTGGGCCTGCTGCAGCCCGACCAGGGCGAAGTGCTGTACCGCGGTCAACCCTGGAACCGCCCGGCCAACGCCGTGAGCGAGGCCGCGCGCAGGCCGCTGCGCCGCGAGATCAGCGTGATCTACCAGGACCCGCTGGGCTCGTTCGACCCGCGCTGGAGCGTGGCGCAGATCCTCGACGACGCTTTGCAGGTGGCCGGCATCGAGGCGGCGGCAAGGCCTGCGCGCATTGCCGTGCTGCTCGGCCAGGTGTGCCTGCCGGCCGAGCTGGGCCAGCGCCGGCCGTTGCAGCTTTCCGGTGGGCAGCGCCAGCGGGTGGCGATCGCCCGGGCGATTGCCAGCGAGCCGAAGCTGATCATCTGCGATGAACCGGTGTCGGCGCTGGATGTGTCGGTGCAGGCGCAGGTGCTCGACCTGCTGGCTGACCTGCAGGAGGAGCTGGGCCTGGCCTACCTGTTCATTTCCCATGACCTGGGGGTGATTCGCCATGTCAGTGACGACGTGCTGGTGATGCGCCATGGCCAGGTGGTGGAGCAGGCGCCGGTGGAGCAGCTGTTCGAGCTGCCGGCGCATGAGTACACCCAGCGCTTGCTCGGTGCGGTGCCGCGCTTGCCTGGCAGCGGCGCCGAACTGGTGGTGCCGCCGCTGGATTTGGTGCACGAGGCGTTTGACCTGTTCGACGAATCGCGGCTTTGGAAGATCGCCATCTGAATCCAAAAGTTTGCCCCCTTTGTGGGAGCGGGCTTGTCCCGCGAACCAGGGCAAAGCCCTGGCCATACATCCCCATCGTCAGGGCCGGCCCCTTCGCGGGGCAAGCCCGCTCCCACAGTTGTTATGAATGCATTCATTAAAGGACTGACCCATGACCACTTTCCAACGCTTCCCCACCCAACCCCCAGCCACCAGCATCGCAGCACTCAAAGCCCGCATCCTGGCCCTGCTACCGGCCATCGGCGAAGGCGCCGCCCAGCGCGAACGTGACCGCCAGCTCCCCCACCAGGCCATCGCCCAACTCGCCGCCGCCGGCCTCTACACCGTGCGCATCCCCACCCAGTACGGCGGCCCCGGTGGCAGCGTTTCGGACGTGATCGAACTGCTGCTGCACGTCGCGTCAGTCGACTCCAACGTCGCCCAGGCCCTGCGCCCCGGTTTCGCCTTCGTCGAAGGCCTGCTGGTATCCAAGGCCGAAGGCGCCGAGCAGGAGCGCGAGCGCTGGTTCGCCCGCTACCTGGACGGCGCGGTGATCGGCAACGCCGGCTGGGAACTGGGCGGCGCCAACGGCGCCATCGCCGCACGCCTGGTGCGCGAGGGCGAGCATTTTCGCGCCAACGGCAGCAAGTTCTACAGCACCGGCGCGCTGTTCGCCGACTACGTCAGCGCCGTGGCCCTGGACGAGCACGAGCAGCCGGTGTCGTTCATCCTGCCGCGCGACCGCGAAGGCCTGGAGCTGGTCGACGACTTCGACGCCATGGGCCAGCGCCTGACCGCCAGCGGCACCACGCACCTGCGCAATGTGCGGGTCGAGGCCGGCGACATTCGCACGCGTACCGTGGAGGAGGGCAAGCGCACCCTCGTCACGCCCTTCCTGCAGCTGTTCCTCGGCACCGTGCTGGCCGGCATCGCCCGCAACGCGCTGAACGACGCCACGCGCTTTGCCCGCGAACACGCCCGGCCGATCAAGCACAGCAGCGCCAGCCGCTCGGTGGACGACCCTTACGTGGAGCTGTCGGTGGGCGATATCGCTGCCCGTGCCTACGGCGCTGAAGCTCTGGTGCTCAAGGCTGCCGCGAGCATCGACAAGGCCTGGGCGGCGAACCTGGACGAGGCCGCCGTGGAGCAGGCCGCCATCGAGGTGGCGCAGGCCCAGTACCTGGTCGCGGAGCTGGCGCTCAAGGCGGCCGAGACGCTGTTCGACGTGGGCGGCGCGTCCACCACCGGGCGCCAGCACAACCTCGACCGCCACTGGCGCAACGCCCGCACCGTGGCCAACCACAACCCGCGCCAGTGGAAGGCGGCGGTGGTCGGCGCCTGGCAGCTCAAGGGCACCCAGCCGCCTGTCTCGGGGCTGTTTTGACCGCCCAGCCGGCGTTGCTCGCCGGCCATCTGCAAAGCCCCAGGGTGCCGGTGATCATCGGCGCTGCGCTGTTCATGGAGCTGCTCGACAGCACGGCGGTGATGACCGCCTTGCCGCAGATGGCCGCCGACTTCGGCGAGCCGGGCCTGCGCATGAACCTGGTGGTGTCGCTGTACATGCTGGCCCTGGCGCTGTGTGTGCCGGTCAGCGGCTGGGCCGCCGAACGCTTTCGCCCGCGCCAGGTGATGCTCCTGGCGATGGGCCTGTTCACCGCTGCCTCGCTGGCCTGCGCGCTGGCCGACACGCTGTGGCAGCTGTGCCTGGGGCGCATGCTGCAGGGCGCGGCCGGGGCGTTGATGACGCCGGTGGGGCAGGTGATCATCCTGCGCTGGTCGAGCCGCGAGCAGTTGCTGCAGGCCATGTCCTGGCTGGCCCTGCCGGCGCTGGTGGGGCCGCTGCTCGGGCCGTTGCTGGGCGGTTTGCTGGTGACGGTGCTGTCGTGGCACTGGATCTTTCTGGTCAACTTGCCGATCTGCCTGGTCGGCTGCTGGCTGATCGTGCGCCATGTGCCGGACTACCCGGCTCGCCCGGTGCCGCCCCTGGACGTGCGCGGGCTGCTGCTCAGCGGCGGGGCGTTGGCCATGCTGGTGTTCGGCCTGGAGTCGCTGGGGCTTGGGCAGCTGCCCAAAGCCTGGGCGCTGGCGCTGGTCGGCGGTGGCATGCTGTGCGCCTTGGGCTACCTGCTGCACGCGCGCCAGCACCCCAACCCTTTGGTCGACTTGTCGTTGCTGCGCCTGCGCAGCTTCGGCGTGGCCCAGGCGGGGGGCGGGCTGTTTCGCCTGGGCTCGGCGGCGCAGCCCTTTCTGATCGTGCTGCTGTTGCAGAACTGCCTGGGCATGAGCCCGCTGGCAGCCGGTTGGCTGGTGGTCAGCGGTGGTGTCGGTGCGTTGCTGATGAAGTTGCTGGCCGTGCCGCTGGTGCGCCGCTATGGCTACCGGCGGGTACTGAGCGCCAATGCCGTGCTCAGTGGCACAGGCATCGCGTTGTGCGCCGCTTTCGATCGGGACACGGCGGTGTGGCTGATGGCGCTGGTGCTGTTCGCGGCGGGGCTGGTGCGCTCGCTGCAGTTTTCCACCCTGGGTGCGGCCAGCTATCAGGATGTGCCGGGCGAGCGCTCGGCGGCGGCCAGTTCGTTGTCGGCGATGTCGGTGCAGTTGACCATGGCCTTGTCGGTCAGCCTGGCTGGCGTGCTGCTGGGTGTATTGGCCGGGCTGGAGGGGCGCAGCGAAACGTCGGTGGCGGACATCGCCACGGTGATGCTGGTGTGCGCTGCGCTGTGCGGGTTGTCGGCGGGGGTGTTCCGGCGGCTGGCGAGCTGATGGCATTTGCGGGGCTGGCGCAAACGGTTCCGACTGATGTCCCGACGCAGGGCGATCTTGAATAGCGGCCTCTATTCAGCCCACACCCTGTGTAAGGAAATGCCCATGACCAACACCATCCCCTTCGTCAGCAAGAGCGCGCGCCTGGCCGATGCCATCGCCGAGCACGTCAAACTGGCCCGCGCCCAGCAGCCTTTGCAGTTGCCGGGCGTTGAGGCACAGATCGTCAGCCGTTACGTCGAACAGATCGAAGGCAGCTACGACACGAAACGGGCCAAGACCGACACCGATCATGCCATCGAGCTGTTGTACATCGCCTACAACACCACGCCTCAGGTTCAAGGGCAGATCCGTAACGCCATCTCCGCGATCATGAGCAAACTGATCGACGCCCAGCAGGCCAGCCAGGTGACCATCACCGATGCGGTCACGGTCGCCGCGGCCATCGACAAGAGGCTACGCAATGACCTGCCGCAATGGCTCGACATCAAGGACAGCGAAGACACCCAGGAAATCAAGGCGTTCATTGCCAAGGACTTGCTTGAGCTGGCCAAGTTCATCGAAACCAAGGCCTTGGACATCAAGGACAAGTTGCTGATCATCGCCAAGGACTACGACGTCATCATTACCGAGACCGAGGCCGTTACCCAGAACAGCGAATCGTTGCTCAGCGAAACGCTCGAGGCCAATGCCAAGCTGGCCGCCGAGATGCGCGCTTCCAAGGCCAGGAGCGAGGCGCTGGAAGCCTTGGTGGACGACATGCGCAAGCAGGTGGAGCAGTTCCAGAAGCTGGCCGATGACTACCAGAACCAGGCCCAGAGTGCAGAGCAGAAGTCCTCCTGGGGGGCTCTGCTGCAGGGGCTGCTCGAAGTCGTCAGCGTGGTGATGCCGATTGTCGCGCTGGTCAGCGGCGTCGGCGCGCCGCTCGTCGCCGCCAGCGTCGCGGGCAGCGTCAGCCAGCGGGTAGCGTCCAGCCAGGAAACCGCCACGGCGATCGGTATGCGCGAGGATCAGAGCCGTTTGCAGGTCGAGCAGAAGGCCCTGCAAGAGACCCTTGAAGGGCAGCGCAAGAATGTGCAGTCGCTCCAGGACGAGCAGGCCCAGGCCACCGGGCAGAGCGAAGAAGAGGCCAGCGGCCTGCAAGCGCGTATCGGCAAGGCACAAGAGGCGCTGAACGAGACCCTGGCGAAAAGCGCCAAGGTCGAGGACTCGATGGCCGAACTGCAAAATGCGCTGGGCCAGTTGGAAAAGCACGCCGGCACGGTCAGCGAGCAGCAGGCCAGCAAGGCCAAGGGTCTGCGCCAATTGCAGCTGGAAATGGTCAGCAAGGCCGAAGCCTATGAAACCAAGCGCAGTGAGCACGGTGCCGAGCTCACCTCGCTCAAGGTGTTGCTGGCGGGCCAGCGCGACGAGCAGGAAACCAACGAACTGGCAATCCGTTCGCTGAACCTGAGCATGGCGGCCTTGAAGCGCACCAAGGAAATCGTCGAGGAGGTCGCGCACTTCTTCCTGTCGTTCTCCTCGTTCATGCAGCGGGTCAGCGACGATGCCAATGCCCAGGTCGAGAGTTACGAACAGGTGGCCCAGAGCGAAACCTTGCGCCGCCACAAGCGCGAGCAGGTGTTTGCCTCCACCGATGCGTTCTTCATCGAGCAGACGGCGCAGTGGCTGGCGGTGGCCAAGGTCTGCGAGGTGTTCGCCCAGACCTTCGCCGACGGTTGGAGCAAGCTCAACGCCTTGAATGGCACCTACATCAGCGGCGAGCAACTGGACGACTACCTGGTAGGCGCCGCGACCAAGCTTGGCGAAATCATGCAAGCGCGCGAAGCCATGAAAGCCCAGCGCCTCATCGACCTGGACAACTACCGCAAGCAGATCGAGTCCACCGCCGAGCAAGCCTGATAGCCGATGCCCGCCGCCCTCGATGGGGGGGCGGTGGGCACCGTGTTTTTCTTCTCCACACTGGAAATGACCAACGATGACCCGTATTCGGCTCAACTATGCAATTGCCGCAGTAGCTTCTGCCTGCTTGTCCGTGGGCAGTACATTCACCCTTGCCCAGCCCGGCACGCCGATGCAAGCGGCTGTCGAGCAATTCGCCAACTACCAGCGGGCACTGCAGGATCAACGTGACGTGCTTGAAAAAGCCATAGCTGCTCGGCATGAAAAGGCTTTGGAATTGGGTTTGGAGAGCCAAGAGAACAGAGAGCGCATCGAAGGCCTTGCCGGCGAGCCTGGCAGCAGCGGTGGCGAGCTGGTAGCAAGCGTGATCGATCAGGCCTGCATCGCAAGGTTTCAGGCGGCATGGAAAGACATGGCGCTCGAACTCGAGCAGCTGCAGCGTCAATCCAAGGAAAACCTTGCCGCGGTGCGGGTGTTGAGCGCAACGCTTGGGCAGGCGCTCGAAGCGGTCGAACCAGCACCTGGTGAATAAGGCCGATACCCCGATGTTCAAGAGCCGAACGGATGAAATTACCAAACGTATTCGCCTGCAGGTCTGTGAGTTGATCGAATGCAAGCCTTTCTGTTTGCCTGAGGCACACGCGGCGTTGGTGCAGAGTTTTGTCGCCAAGATCGAAAATGGATACAACCTTCCGGACTTTCAGGGCGATACCGATCACGCCATCGACCTGCTGTTCATCGCCTACAACGTGACGCCGCAGGATCAGGACGAAATTCGCATACAGATCGTGGCGATCATGGACAAATTGATCACCGCCCAGCAACGCAGTGAGCAGGCCATCAAGAACGCCGTGAAGGTTGCCCAGGGCATTCATGTGCAACTGGGCCAAACGCTGCCGGCCTGGCTGAGCGTGAAGGACAATGGCCAGCCGGAGCGGGTCAGGGCGTTCGTCATCGAGACCATGCTGGCACTGGGCAAGGACATCGCCAGCAAGGCCGCGCAGGTCAGGCAAGACCTGCAGTCGATCGCTGCAGGCTATGACCGGATTCTCGACGAAACCCTGCAGGTGAAGCGCCGCAGCGAAATCGAGCTGGGTGACTTGATCAAGGGCAATCAGGAGTTCGCGCTCGAGCAGCAGAACGGCGAAACCCGTCGCCAGCAGATCAATACCCTGGTCGTCGAGATGAGGGGCGAAGTGCAACGCTACGAGCAACAGGTCATGGAGTCGAAACTGGCCATGGACATCCTGATTGCCCTGGGTGCCCAGTGGGTCTCGACGCTGTTGCCGCACCCGGTGTTCAAGACGGCGGCGAACGCAACGATCATTGCGGCGACCCGGTTCAGCAATGCCTATCAGGCGCAGGCATTGGCCGACGCGCGCGAGCGCGGCAGTGCACCGCAGGAGCAAGCGGACTCGATCCTGCGACAGCACGTCGCCTTGCTCGAAAGCGTGCAAAAGTACGAGCAACTGTGCGCTGTGCATGAAGATGAGTTGAGCAAGATCAAGGCATTGCTGGTCGGCTGCTGCCGCGAGCAGAAAACCGTGGAGCTTGCGATCCGCGCCTTCAACCTCAGCTTGCGGGCGCTGACCCGCAACATTGAAATCGTCGAAGTCATGGAGTTCTTCTTTCGCTCCCTGGCAGACTTCATGCTGACGATCGTGGCGGATGCACAAGCACGCATCGATACCTATACCAACGCCGAGCAAGGCGGGCCCATTGGCAGCAATGGTATCGACCACCTGGTCAGGACCACCGACGGGTTGTTCATCGAACAGGCCGGGCAGTGGCTGGCCGTGGCGCAACTGGGCGAGCTGTTTGCGCAGACCTTCAATGCTGCCTGGCTCAGGCTCAATCAACTCAGTGGCAAGTACGTACTCAGCAGCGAACTCGATGAGCATCTGGACAAGGTCATTACCTACCTGGACACACTCGGGCGCGCGCGCGAACGGCGCAGCAAGGCGCGCCTGGGTGAAGTGCAAAGATGCCTGGAATCCATCCAGGGTTTTCTGGGCAGCAATGGCCCATTTGCATGACTGTTCGGTTGGCGGGTCCCATGACCGGCTACGCTCATCACTTAAGAAATATTCAGCAATATTCTCGGCTGGCACCAGCGGATCCTGTTCACGCTTGGCACAAGGAAAGCCGCGCTGATTGACATCCAGCCCCTTGGGGGGGCCGTAAATCACGGGTTGCCCTGTGCAACTCCAAGCGGAGGCTCAGTATGTTCAGGAAATGCTTGTTGGCGCTGGCTATCGGCGCTGTGCTATCAGCAGCGGTAGTGCTGGTGCCTGACTCCCTCGGTGGTGCTTCCAGCGCGTATGCGAAGGATGGCGGTGGTGGTGGCGGCCACGGCGGTGGTGGTAGCGGTGGTGGCGGTCACAGCGGTGGTAGCGACCATAGCGGCGATGGCGGTGGCCATGCCAGTTCAGGTCGCGGTAAAAGTGGCCGTAATGGGGCTGATGACGGCGCCAATCACGAAGCGAATCACGACGTCGGCGGGGCCCATGGTGTAGGTCATGGCGCGGATGATGGGGTCAATCATGATGTCGGGGATGATCATGGAGGTGATCGGACCTGACATTTGAGGTGCCTGTTCCTGCCTCTTCGCGGGGCAAGCCCGCTCCCACAGGATCTCCACTGAGCTCAAGGACAGCGCAGATCCTGTGGGAGCGGGCTTGCCCCGCGAAGAGGCCGATGCAGACGCTGCAAACCTCAGATCGACAACCGCACCACCCGAGTATCCAGCACCCGCCGCTCGTACAGGCATAGGCAATAGCATGCTGTGGTGGGATTAATTGATGACGACGTTAAAATGCTCTGACTTTTCTTACGTGGAATCCCAGTTCGCTCAAGTAGTTCTCTACCGGAATCAAACGATCAAAAGAGGTTCGGTAGTGCCCTGACTTGTTAGATATTTCTAATTCCATTCCACCCAGGCTCCTTATCATGCCGGCCGAAATGACGCGTGTGTTGTTACCGCGGGTAGCCAACGCCGCATGCGTCATCGCCGCCATTTGATGGTGCCCCGTGGCAACGATCAGTTCCGGTGGGTCAGTAAACACAAATCGGTCGGGCCATTTGATTTTTTTTAGACCTTCAGCACTTTTTCGATTCTCGATGGAAAAAGTGCTCAGCCAGCCGTTGTCCCGCTTTTTGTTAAAGCTCGCGAGCTCGTCGGGGAGCTTGGCCTCCAAGATGTTTTCCAACGTTTTGTACCGGCCAAGGTCAGCCGAATTTACCCGTGTGCCTCCCATATCATGAATTGAAAAAGTGGAAGTCGTTTGCCTGCGTTCGAGTCCGAGTGTGTGTTTTATTCGCGCGATCGAATCTCGCCAGAATTGACCACTGTCATCTTTTCTCGTAATAGGCTGCCCACCACAATAGGCATAGGAATTAACCCCGCCAGTGCCGAAGGGGCTCATGTTGTCTGGGCTGTTGAATCTCATACTTGATGGCGAGTAGAAACGATAATTTCCCAGTAAATAGGCCGCCGTTCGTGCGTTTAAATGCTCACCGTTAAATGCAAGAATGCCACCGGCTCCGCGATGAGCTGCCTGGCTAAATCCATACGGGGTGTAGTTTTTAAATTCGCCTTTGTTGGGCTGTTCTTGCACGATTGTTTTTTGAAAGTCGCAGGCGAGCAGCGTGACGTTAAAGGCCTGACTCCTCGTTATCTGCGCGAGGGGGGTGGTGCTGGTTTGAAACACGGTAATGCCTGACTCTATCGCAGTCACTGTCGTAAGTCGCGACCCCACATAGAAAAACGAATGCGTCTTCTGTCTTTCCTGCTGCAAATAGTGTGGGTCGCGGTGCTGGATCATGGTTAATCTCTAGCAATTTCGGATTAAGCAACACATTTTCAGTTTCGCTTCTTCTTCTCTAATTTCCAAGCTAGTAAAAATGTCAGTATGAATAGCCGTGGGCCTGCAGCATGATGTCGAATGCTGATGTGAATCTGCTCGTAGACCGGCCAGGGCACTGCACCACTTAGATCGACAACCGCACCACCCGAGCATCGAGCACCTGCTCTTCCTGCACCCGCCGCTTGTTCACCACCAACTCGCCAATCGCAATCAGCCGGGTGCGCGTGACGTTGCGCGAGAGCCCGAGCAGCTGCGCGGTATGCACCTGGTTGTAATGGCAGAAGTGATACGCCGAACGCAGCAACGCATTCTCGACCTTCTCGTACAAATCCCCCGGCTGCTCCTCGTACAACCGGCTGAACGCCTGCAACAGCAGGTCGTCCACGCCATTGCTCGTCGGCTCTTCCTCCTGGCGCTCCAGGCGCAGGTTGGACAGGCGCAGATCCTGCGCCTGCACCAAGCCGTCGCCGCAGGTCAGCAGGCTGTGGTGGATCACGTTCTCCAGCTCGCGAATGTTGCCCGGCCAGCTGTACTCGACCAGCTTGGCCTGGGCCTTGGGGCTCAGTTCCACCGGGCCGTAGTTCAGCCGCTCGCTGTAGCTGCGGATGAAGTGCCGGGCCAGCGGCAGGATATCGCCCGGCCGGTCGCGCAGCGGGTGCAGCTGCAGGGTCACCACGTTCAGCCGGTAGTACAGGTCTTCGCGAAAATGCCCGGCATTGATGGCCTTCTCCAGCTGCACGTTGGTCGCCGCCAGCACCCGCACATTGATCGGGATGCTCTTGCGCGAGCCAAGGCGCACCACCTCGCGCTCCTGCAGCACGCGCAGCAGCTTGACCTGGATCGGCAGCGGCAGATCACCGATCTCGTCGAGAAACAGCGTGCCGCCGTTGGCTTCCTCGAACCAGCCGGCCTTGGCCGCCAGGGCGCCGGTGAAGGCGCCTTTTTCATGGCCAAATAGCTCGGCCTCCACCAGCGACTCGGAGAACGCGCCGCAGTTGACCGCCACGAACGGGCCGTTGCGCCGGCCGCTGAGGTTGTGGATGTGGCGTGCGACCAGCTCCTTGCCCGTGCCGGTTTCGCCGATGATCAGGACGCTGGCCTCGCTGGGGGCGACCTGTTGCAGGTGGGCGAGCAGCGCCTGCGATTTAGGGTCTTCGAAGACCTGTGCGGTCGCCCTGATCGAGGTAGCCAGTTGCGGGGACGGGGGGAGGGTCAGCAGTTGCATGGGCGATCCTTAGGAATAGAAGGATGGGGCAGGGCGCTTGCCGCTGAGGGCCCACTCGCCGAGCTCGTGGATGCGGTAGTCCACGGGGTCGTGCAGGGTTTGCGTTCTCAGGTTGCGCCAATGGCGGTCGAAGCGCAGCGAAGCATGGGTGGCGCGCGCGCCGGTGACTTCGAACAGGCGGTTGCAGATGTCCAGGCCGTGGCGCGTGGCCGCGACCTTGGCGGTGCCGATGGCCAGGGCCAGGTCGCCGCGCTCTTCGGCGCTGAGCGCATGTTCCTTGGCCCAGGCCCGGTCCAGTTGCGCGGCGGCCCGTTCGATCAGCAGGCGCATGCTTTCCAGGCCCACCCAGAACTCGCCGTAGTGGCGCAGCACGTAGGGGTCGTCGGCGCTGCTGGTGGCGCCTGAGCGGAACCACGGCCGGCTTTCCTTGAGGGTGTAGTGGCGCGCCTCGTCGAAGGCGCCCTCGGCGATGCCAAGGAACAGGTTGGCGAAATGCAGCTGGGCGATCAGTGGCCGCAGGGCGGCGAATGGCGTGCTCAGTGGGCCGGGGTCGAGCAGCAGCTCGCCCAGCTCGACCCGCACCCGCTCGAAGGTGGCGCTGCCACTGTCGGTCTGGCGTTGGCCGATGTTGTTCCAGTCGTTGTGCAGGGTGATGCCGGTGCGGCCGGTGGGGATCGCGGCAATCAGCAGCTTGCCGCCGGCGCGTTCGTCCACGGCCGAGGCAATCAGCATTTCCGAGTCGCTGGCGCCGGAGCAGAAGCTCTTCTTGCCGGAGAACTCGCACCAGCCATCGAAGTGCTTGACCACCGTGCGGGTGTCCAGCGGGTTGAGTGCGTTGCCCCAGAACCAGTGCTTGCGCGCGGTCTGTTCGAACCACGGCTGCCACTGTTCGGGGCGTGAAAACAGGCGCACGGTGGCCAGCATCAGGTGATGAAAGCCGAACACGTGGGCCAACGAGCTGTCGACGCGGGCGAACTCGCGCACCACCTCGAAGGTTTGCTGCCAGCTGGCGCCCTGGCCGCCGAAGGCCTGGGGGATGGCCAGCGACAGCAGGCCGCTGGCGCGCAGCGCATCGCGCTCGGCCTTGGGCGTGCCGCCGCGCTCGTCACGCTCGACGGCGCTCTGGGCGAACTGCCCGGCCAGTTCGCGGGCAATCACCAGGGCGGGGCGCTGGGCGGGGGTTACCGGTGCATTCATGGCCGCTCCTCAGGCGCTCTTGCGCAGCGCATGGTGGGCGCCGAACAGCGGCACGGCGCGCTCGGCGGCGAGGCGGATGCGGGCGTTCAAGGCGTCACTGGACACCTGATAGTCGGCCAGCTCCGCCTGGCTTGCGTACACGCCGATCGGCAGGGTCAGGGCCTGCAGGAAGCTGAACAGCGGGCGCAGCTGGTGGTCGAGCACCAGCGCATGGCGTTCGCTGCCGCCGGTGGCGGCCAGCAGCACCGGGGTGTCGACCAGGGCGTCCTGGCCGATCAGGTCGAACAGGTGCTTGAAGTGGCCGGGGAAGCTGCCGCGGTAGACCGGTGAGGCGACCACCAGCAGGTCGGCCTTTTCCACCAGGCGCAGCTGTTGCTCCACCTGCTCGGGCAGTTCGCTGCGCCACAGCGCGGCGCCCAGGGGGCGGGCGATGTCGCCCAGCTCGATCAGGTGCGGCTTGATGTTCAGGTGCTGGCCGAGTTCGGCGAGGATGGCCTCGGTCAGGGCCAGGGTACGCGAAGGGCGGGTAGTGCCGCCGGACAGGGCAACGACGTTGAGGGGGGCGCTCATGGCAGGTCTCCGGTTGTTATAAGCGGGACTTTGCTTGAGCAATCGTCGTGCCGGGTTTGAATTTTGTTATGAATCAACAGGTTGCGTGCCATTGGTGGCGGCTACCGGTGTTGCCTTGTGGGCGTTGGTTGTTGATTCGGTGTTGCGCTGCAGACAGTTGGCCGGGTGTTGGCGGCTGTACAGTTGGGAAAGTTATAGAGGAGTTCAGAGTAAATAAAAAAGAATAAGAATTCATATTCTTAGATCATTGAGTTTTTTCTGAAGGCCCTATCGCTGGCAAGCCAGCTCCCACAGGGGCACCCCACCTGTGGGAGCTGGCTTGCCAGCGATAGGGCCCTCGAAGGCAAAAAAAAAGCCCGCTGACCGAGCGGGCTGAAGGCACAACGCTTGCGTGATTCAGTGGCCAAGCCCGTCGCCGATGACGATCCCCTTGGCCTGCATCGCTTCGATCAACCCGGCCCGCACATGGGGCAGGTTGAGCATGCTGGTATGGCGCACCCGCTGCACTTCCTCGCCGCTGTAAGGCTGCCATTGCTCGGGGGTGCTGGCGCCTGCCATGCCGCCCTCGGCCAGCAGCCAGTTGAGCAAATCGGCAATCTGCTGATCGTTGAGCGCCGACTGGGAGATCCCCGGCACCCGCACCAGAAACTCCCGGCCCCCGGGCACGCGCAGGAAGTTGCCGACAAAGCCCTGCATGCGCGGTGTGTCGTTGGCCGCCGAGCCCTCGCCATGGTCGCGGTGGCAACCGGCGCACTGCAGCTGGTAGTTCACTGGCGTCGAGTACCCGGCCTGGGCGATCGGTACCGGGGGCACCTCGTTGCCCGGCGCCGGGCGCTGGTTGGGGTTGGGCAGAGTCCTGGCCTGGGCCAGCGGCGCCAGCAGGCACAGCAGCAGGAGCGCCGTCACACCCTTCATGGCGCTACACCGCCACGCCGCGGATGATGGTGACGGTACAGTTGTAGATCTTCGACTCGGCCCCCAGGCACCAGTTGATGTCGTTGTTGTTGAACGGCCGGTACAGCGGCTGTTCGTCGTCGTTGCGCGAGCAGGCGCACTGGCCGCAGGCGTGTTTGCCGCAGCAGTCGTTGTACGAAATGATGTAGTTCTTGCCATCGGCCGGGTTGCGGCAGGTGCCGATCCAGGTCACCAGCGAGGCGTCGGTGCCCGGTGGGCACGAGGTGATCGAGCCGCCGCAGCACGAGCAGAGGAAGCCGTCGATCGAGCAGTTGCGCCAGTAGTCGCAGCTGGTCGGGTCGCCCGGGTCGCCCATCTTCGGCTCATCGGCGGCCAGTGCCTTGGCGGTACGGTCGATCGGCAGCAGCACCGGCAGCGCGGCGCCGGCCACGATCAGCGAGCCGAGGCGGGCCAGCACCTTGCGCCGCGAGGTGGTGTCGGCGACGTGGCGGCTGGAGCGTTCAAACAGTTTGTCGAGAAAACTCATGGTGTGCTCCGCGATCAGTGCTGCGCGCTGTGGGGGTGGGCGTGGTCATGGCCGTGGTCGTGCTTATGCTCGCCGTGCAGGTAGTGCTGCAGGCTGGCGCTGCCCAGGTGTACGGTTTCGAACAGGCTGTCGAGGTGTTCGCGGGAGTTCACCAGGCCCTTGGCGCGCAAGGTGCCGGCCGGGTCGATGAGCACGGCATAAGGCAGCTTGCCGATCTGGTAGGTCATGCCGATTTGGGGGCCGACCACATAGGTGGCCTGCTGCAGGCCGTTGGCCTCGATCAGCGCCTGCTGCTCGGCGAAATCGCCGTCGCTGACGTAGATCACGTCCAGCTCGCCGCTGTTGTCCCTGGCGATCGACTTCACTGCCGGCAGCAGCGACTTGCACACCGGGCAGCCGGGGGCGAGGAAGAACAGCAGCTGCGAGCGCTCGGTGCGGTAGCCGATGTTCACCGGGCGGCCGTGGCGGTCGGCGGCGGTCACTTGCGGGGCCGGGTCGTTGACGGTGACGCCCTTGTCCACCATCAAGGCGCCTGCCGGGGCGATGCGCCCGTGCAGCACGCCAATCTGGCGCACCAGGGCCATGACCGTGAAGGCCACGGCGATCAGCAGCAGCCAGAGCAGGATGTTCGATGCGATGAGCAGTTGCATGGGGTTATCTCCCAGTCAATTTGGCAAGACGCGGCTGGTTGGCCAACAGGCCATCCACCGCTACATGAATCAGCAGCGCCACGGCACCGGCCGCGATCACCACGAAGATATCCAGCGCGCCCAGGGCGCGGTCGGCCATGGGCCAGGCCGCAAGGCCTGCGAGCAGGGCAATCGCCAGGTTGCGCAGCAGCAGCACCGGGCGCAGCGGTTGCGCGGCGCCGGGGCCGGAGCAGCCGCAGTCGATGTCGCGGCGCCCGCGCCACAGGTTGAGGCCGATGGCGCTGGCGTACAGCGCCATCAGCAGCACCACGCCAAGCGCCGCCAGGCTGCGCGTGGCGGGCAGCAGCAAGGCCAGCGCCAGGGCCAGTTCGGCCAGCGCCAGGCTGGCCGTGGCGCCGGGCACCAGCGCATTGGGCAGCACCTGGTAGGCGCGCAGGATGGCGTTGAAGGCGCGCCAGTCACGCCACTTGTGGCTGGCCGCGCTGGCCAGCAGGGCGGCCAGTGCGGTACTGGCGGCAATCACCAGGACAGGGTCGAGCATGGTCGGTTCTCCTGCTTACCAAGGGGCCAGGGTGAGCACGGGGGTGGCGGCAACCTGGTCCATCGCGCCGCTGTGCTGGTTGCTGGCCAGGTCGAAGAATTGCACGCCGCCTTCCAGGTCGGTGGCCACCAGGATTGGCGCCTTGTCGTGGCTGGCCTGCAGGCTCCACACCGGTTTTGGCGACTCCAGGGTGGCGAGTTTCTTGCCGGTCTTGAGGTCGAACGACCAGATGGTGGTGCTCGGGTCTTCCCATTTGCCGTCGCTGTGCTGGTCGTGCATCAGCGCATACAGGCGGTTCAGGCCCGGGGCCACGGCCAGCGCCTGCCAGCCGCCGGGTGCCCAGCCTTGGCTGCGCTCCTGGTCAGTGACCAGCGACCAGGTCGGCAGCGGCTTGGTCTTGCCGCCTTCGAAGCTCACCGGGTACACCTCGCCACGGGTGGTGGTGAAGTAGTAGGTGTCGCCGCTGGCGATGGCGCGCTCGTTCAGGCGCACCTTGTTCGGGTCGAAGAACGGGGTTTGCGTGCGCGACACTTCCTGGCCCTGGTCGTCCAGGGTCACCAGCAGCAGCTGGCCGTCACCGCACAGCGAGGCGAAGCTGCGCTTGCCCACCGGGTAGTTGAGCACGCAGCCGCTGATGGCCACTTCGCTGGCGACCTTGCGCGCCTGGGTGTCGACCACGGTCACCGAGGTCGACGGGGTGAGGTTGAAGACATAGGCCAGCTTGCTGTCGGCGCTGATGCCCATGGCGTACTTCTCGGTCAGGGTGCTGGCGCGCTTGGCCGGCAGCACCACTTCCCATTGCGGGCGCAGGGTCTGGGTGTCCCAGGCCACCAGCACGTCGGTGCGCTCGCCGTAGGTGCCGCGCGAATAGAACAGGTTGGCCGAGTACAGCGTGCGGTTGTCGGGGCTGAGCGCGGTGGGGGCGACGAAGGCGTTGGTGGTCATGCCCAGCATGCGCTTGGCCTTGGGGTCGACCACCACCACCTTGCCGGCGATGGGGTTCTTGAAGTCCACATCGAGGATGTAGACGCGGTGAGGGTCCGGGGGGAACGGCAGGGTGTTGCTACCGATCTCTTCGGCGGGCAGCTCGGCCCGCACCGCGCTGGTGCTCGCGGCCAGGGCCAAGGCCAGGGCCGCCGAGATGCTGAGCCTGTCGACGCGACGCATTGGCTATCTCCGATGTTGTTATGGGTTATGCAGAAATCGCAGTCTTCGCAGTGTGCCGCCTGCCTCGAGGCGCTGCTTTGGCCAGCGTGACATTCTCTTGTGGCTCCCTGACAAAACGCCGGGCAGGGCTGGCAGGCGGGTGGCCGGGCACCGGAAGATCGGCCTGCACACTTTTTGCGCTGCCAACCCAGGAGTCATGTCATGAGCGATATCCAGCTGTTACCTGCCGTGGTCGAATTCCTCGCCAGGCCCCATGGCCACTTCATCGAGGGCCAGTACCTGGCGGGCGAGGCGGGGCCATCGATCGAGGTGCATGACCCCTCCAGCGCGGCGGTCATCAGCCGGGTCGCCGAGGCCAGCGAAGCCGAAGTGGCGCGCGCCGTGGCCAGCGCCCGGCAGGCTTTCAAGGGCGCCTGGGCCGAGGTGTCGCCGTATCAGAAGGGGGTGGTGCTCAACCGCCTGGCCGACCTGATCGAGGCCCATGGCGAAGAACTGGCGCAGCTCGAAACCCTGTGCTCGGGCAAGTCGATCAACCTCTCGCGCGGGCTGGAAATCGCCCAGAGCGTGGTGTTTCTGCGCTACTTCGCGGGCTGGGCGAGCAAGATCACCGGCCAGACCATGACCCCGTCGATCCCCTCGTTCGCCGGCGAGCGCTACACCGCCTTCACCCTGCGCGAGCCGGTGGGTGTGGTGGCCGGCATCGTGCCGTGGAATTTCTCGGTGATGATCGGCATCTGGAAGATCGCCTCGGCGCTGGTCACCGGCTGCACCATCGTGATCAAGCCCAGCGAGTTCACGCCGCTGACGCTGCTGCGCATCGCCGAGCTTGCGATCGAAGCCGGGGTGCCGGCGGGCGCCCTGAACGTGGTCAACGGCCGCGGCGCCGTGGGCCAGCGGCTGATCGAGCACCCCAACGTGGCCAAGGTCGCCTTCACCGGCTCAGTGCCTACCGGCATTGCCGTGGGCAAGGCGGCGATGGCGGCCAACCTGACCCGCGCCACCCTGGAGCTGGGCGGCAAGAACGCAGCCGCCTTGCTGGCCGATGTGGATGTTGACGCTGCGGTGGCCGGCATCGTGCAGACCGCCTACGTGCACCAGGGCCAGGTGTGCGCATCGCCCGAGCGCTTGTACGTGCACCGCAGCAAGGTCAATGAAGTCACCCGCAAGCTGGGCGCGGCGCTGGGGCAGTTGAAGATCGGCTCGGCGCTGGACCCTGAAGCCCAGTTCGGCCCCCTGGCCAACGCCGCGCACCTGCAGAAGATTCTCGGCTTCTTCGAGCGTGCCCGGGCCAACAACACGGTGGTGTGCGGCGCCAAGGCGCTCGACCGGCCGGGTTATTTCGTCGAGCCGACGGTGGTGCTGGCCAACGACGCCCACGACCCGCTGCTGCATGAGGAAACCTTCGGCCCGATCGTCTGTGTGCTGCCATTCGATGACGAGGCGCAGCTGGTGGCGTTGATGAACGACAGCCCCTACGGCCTCACCGCCAGCCTGTGGACCAACGACCTGTCCAAGGCGCTGCGGCTTATCCCGCAGATCGAGGCCGGCACGGTGTGGGTCAACATGCACACCTTCCTCGACCCGGCGGTGCCGTTCGGCGGCAGCAAGGCCTCCGGGGTGGGGCGCGAGTTCGGCAGCGCGTTCATCGACGACTACACCGAGTTGAAGTCGGTGATGATCCGCTACTGAAGGCCCGCGCGGTCACAGGTTGCTGGCCACCTTGGCGGCGATGTCGGCCGGCAACCAGGGTTTCCACACCTCGGGGTGCTCGCGCATGAACGCTTGCGCGGCCTTTTCCGGTGCCAGGCGTTTTTCGCTCATCTGCGCCAGGGTCTTGTTCAGCAGGCCGATCGGCAAGTCGACCTTCTCGAACACCGCCACCAGCTCCGGGTGATCCTCGCGAAACGCCTTGGACACACCGATCGACAGCTTCGCCGGCAACGACTGGCTGCCTTGTGGGTGGGGGTTGTTGGGGTCGAGCAGGGTGGCCCAGTTGTCGGCATTGAACGGCGGCTCCTGCAGCCGCACCAGGTCGTGGCGGCCGATCAGCGGGGTGGGGCTCCAGTAGTAAAACAGCACGGGTTTGCCGCGGCGGATGGACGAATCGACTTCGGCGTCCAGCGCCGCGCCGGTGCCGCTGCGAAAGTTGTTGTACAGGCCATCGAGCCCGTAGGCCTTGAGTTTCTGGGTGTTGACGATTTCCGAGGTCCAGCCGCTGGGGCTGTTGAGGAAGCGGCCCTTGCCGGGGGCTTCGGGGTCGGCGAACACCTCGGGGTAGCGCTTGAGGTCTTCGACGCTGCGCAGCTGGGGGGCGGCCGGCGCGATGCCGCGCGCCGCATCGCCCTTGATCACGTAGGCCGGTACCCACCAGCCTTCTTCGGCGTTCTTCACCGTGTCGCCCAGGGCGAACACCTGGCCGGCCGCTTCGGCCTTGACCCAGGCGGGGCTGCGCCCGGCCCATTCTTCGGCGACCACCTGCAGGTCATTGCGTGCCAGCGCCACTTCCATGCTCACGGTGCTGCCGGGCAGGGTGTCGGTGGGGTAGCCGTAACCACGCTCGACGATCAGGCGCAGTATCTCGGTGGTCAGCGCGCCGCTTTCCCAGTTGATGGCGCCAAAGTGGATCGGCGCGCGCTGCTCGGCCGAGGCGGCGCTGTCGGTGCTGGCCAGGCCCACGGTGAGCAGCAGGCCGGCCAGCAGCGTTGGAATTTTCTTCATCTGCACCTCACGGGTTGTCATACCAGGTGCGGGCAAGTGTAGACGAAGGCTCGAGGCCGCCTGCCGGGGGGCAGCAGCGGCCTCTGCGCTAGGGCGTTAGACGCGGAACTGGTCCATCAGCGCCTGTTGCTGGTTGGCCAGGCTGTTCAGCGATTGGCTGACCCGCGCCGATTCATTGGCCTGGCCCGACAGCGATTCGGTGACATCGCGGATGGTCGCCACGTTGCTGTTGATTTCCTCGGCCACCGCGCTCTGCTCCTCGGCGGCCGAGGCGATCTGCAGGTTCATGTCGGTGATCACGCTGACCGCCTGGCCGATGCGCTGCAGCGCCGTGACCGCCTGGCCAACCTGCTGCACGCCGCCCTGGGCCTGGCGGTGGCTGTTGTCCATGGCGCCGACCACTTCCCGGGTGCCGGCCTGCAGGGCCTCGATCACCTGGCGGGTTTCTTCCACCGACTCCTGGGTACGTTGCGCCAGGTTGCGCACTTCATCGGCGACCACGGCAAAGCCACGGCCGGCTTCACCGGCGCGGGCCGCTTCGATGGCGGCGTTGAGGGCCAGCAGGTTGGTCTGCTCGGCGATCGAGCGGATCACCTCCAGCACCGAGCCGATCTTCTCGCTGTTGTGCGCCAGGCCCTCGACTTCGGCCATGGCCTGGCTCATGTCGGCGGCCAGGGCGTCGATGCGCTGGGTGGTGTGGTCGATCACCGTCAGGCCTTCGCGGGTGGCCTGGTCGGCCTCGCGGGCCGCCTGCGCGGCCTGGGCGGCGCTGCGGGCGACGTCCTGGGCGGTGGCGCTCATTTCGTGGGAGGCGGTGGCCACCTGGTCGACCTGGCGGTACTGCTGCTCCATGCCGGCGCTGGTTTCGCTGGCGATCGCCGAGCTCTGGTCGGCGGTGCCGCGGGCCGCCTGCACCGAGCGTTTGACCTCGGCGATGGTCGGCTGCAGCTTGTCCAGGAAACGGTTGAACCAGCCGGCCAGCTCGCCCAGCTCGTCGCGCTTGTCGTAGGTCAGGCGGCGGGTCAGGTCGCCTTCGCCGCTGGCGATGTCCTTGAGCATGCTGGCCACGCCGAGGATCGGCCGCGTCACGCCGCGCGCCATCAGCCACACCAGCAGCAGGCCGGCGATCGCGGCCGCCAGGCCCAGGCCCAGCTCCAGCAGGGTGCCGCTGGTGTTCAGCGCGTCCAGCTCCTTTTTCAGGGTTTCGGCAGGGCCGGTCAGGGCGCTTTCCGGCACATCCAGCAGCACGCCCCAGGGTTGCGCATCCGGGATCGGCTGGAAGGCGGCCAGCACCTTCAGGCGCTGCTGGTCATGGTGGATGGTGAGCTTGCCGTCGGCCAAAGCGCGCACCAGGTCTGCGCCCTTGCGCGGATCGACCTGGTCGAAGCGCTGGGCCAGCTTGCTGGCGTCGGCGCTGTAGCCGGCCAGCAGGCCCACCGGGCTGAGGATGCCGACCGTGGTCTGGCCCTGGTAGAGGCTGCGGCTGGCGTCCTGGCTCAGGGCCTGCAGGCTGTTGAGGTTGATGTCGATGGACAGGGTGGCGATGACCTTGCCGTCGACCGCCAGCGGGAAGACGATGCTGGTCATCAGCACGCGCTGGCCGTCGATGTCATAGAAGTAGGGCTCCACCACGCAGACCTTGCCGCTGCTGCGCGGGCACACCCACCAGGTGTTGGCCGGCTGGCCGCTGGGGCCGATCTCGGTGTTGGCCATGTCGTGTTCGGGCAGTGCCATGGCGGTGAGCTGGCCGGCGCGCGGTTGCGACCAGTACAGGGCGAAGCGGCCGGTTTCGTTGCTGCCAAGCTCGGGCTTGCCGGCGAATAGGCTGTCCTTGCTGTCCAGGGCATTGGGTTCGAACACCAGCGACAGGCCGAGCAGGTCGGGGTTGGCCTGTAGCGCGGCGCGCACCTGGCGGGTCATGTCCTCGCGCAGGTCGAAGGCGTCGAGGAAGCGTTTGTCGGCCTGCTCGCGCAGGAACAGCACCTGGCGGGCGAAGCCTGCGCCGTACTGGTAGGCGTCCATGAACTGGCGACGGATGTTCAGGGCCTGCACTTCACCTTGCGACTCGATGCGCGCCTGCGCCGCTTCGCCAAGCATCTGCATGCTGCTGGCCTTGACCAGGTCCGAGCTGTGGTCCATGCGGTAGAGGGAAAGGCCGACCAGCAGGGTGACGATGCTGGCCAGGCACAGGCCGGCGAGCAGGGTGATCTTCCACTGGATGGAAAGTTGTCGCAAAGGCATTGGGGGTCCCTTTTATGCGGTAAGGGTTGGCTTTGGATCTTGGGCAGCGCTGGGGGCACCTGGACAGCCTATCGGCGCCGTGCATTTTTTCTTTATTCAAACATTCAATTTAAATTGGCCGCGCCGGTGTAATGCGCCGTAGCATGGCGCTTTTGACATCCGCCCCCCACTGCTTCAGAGTGCGCGGTTTTTGTCTGCAGCCATGAGGTAAACCAAACGATGAATGCTGTGATTGCCGCTGTCGGCATCATGCTGATACTCAGCCTGTCCCGGGTGCACGTGGTGATCGCCCTGATCATCGGTGCGCTGGTCGGCGGCCTGGTGGGCGGGCTGGGGATCGAGGGCACGCTCAAGGCCTTCAATGGCGGGCTGGGCGGGGGCGCCACGGTGGCGTTGTCGTATGCCTTGCTCGGCGCCTTTGCCGTGGCCATCGCCAAGTCGGGCCTGGCCCATGCCCTGGCCGACCGCGCCCTGAGCATGATCGACCGCCAGGGCCATGCCAACGGCGGCCAGGTCAAGTGGCTGCTGATCGGCCTGATGCTGGTGGTGGCGGTGTGCTCGCAGAACATCCTGCCCATCCACATCGCCTTCATCCCGCTGCTGGTGCCGCCGCTGCTGTACGTGCTGACCCGCCTGCGCATCGACCGCCGGCTGATCGCCTGCGTCATCACCTTTGGCCTGATCACGCCGTACATGTTCCTGCCGGTGGGCTTTGGCAACATCTTCCTCAACCAGATCCTGCTGGCCAACGTCGCCCGCGCCGGGGTCGATGTGAGCGGGGTCAACGTCACCCATGCCATGGCCATCCCGGCGGCGGGCATGCTGGCCGGCCTGTTGATCGCGGTGTTCATCAGCTACCGCAAGAAGCGCGACTACGATCTGGCGCGCATCGAGCAGGTGGAGCAGGTGAGCGTGCAGTACAACCCGCTGACCCTGCTGGTGGCGGGGCTGGCGATTGCCTCGGCGTTTGTCGTGCAGCTGTGGCTGGACTCGATGATCATCGGCGCCATGGTCGGTTTTCTGATCTTCTCGCTGTCGGGCATCGTGCGCTGGAAAGACACCGACGACCTGTTCACCGAGGGCATGAAGATGATGGCCATGATCGGCTTCATCATGATCGCCGCCTCGGGTTTCGCCGACGTGATGAAGGCCAACGGCGAGGTCAAGAGCCTGGTCGAGGCGTCGGCGCAGTGGATCAACCACAGCAAGGGCATTGGCGCCTTGCTGATGCTGCTGGTGGGGCTGCTGGTGACCATGGGCATCGGTTCGTCGTTCTCGACGGTGCCGATCCTGGCGGCGATCTTCGTGCCGTTGTGCGTGCAGCTGGGCTTCGACCCGCTGGCCACCGTGTGCATCGTCGGCACTGCCGGTGCCCTGGGCGATGCGGGCTCGCCGGCATCGGACTCCACCCTGGGGCCGACCTCGGGGCTGAACGTGGACGGCCAGCATCACCATATCTGGGACACCGTGGTGCCAACCTTCCTGCACTACAACCTGCCACTGCTGGCCTTCGGCTGGCTGGCGGCGATGACCCTGTAAGGGCTCAGCCCTTGCGTGGCGGGGGCGAGATGCGGTTGAGGACGGTGCTGCCGTCCTTGCTGCGGGTCAGGTAGACCGGCAGCACCTTGGGCAGGTTGTCCACCAGGCGCCCGACTTCGCGGGTGCTGTAGATGCCGCTGATGCGAATGTGCCCGGTGCTCTCGTCGGCCAGCAGCAGCGGCGCCTCGAGGTAGCGGTTGATGATCGGCAGGGCCTGCTCCAGGCTCAGGTTGTCGAGCACCAGCTGGCCGCTGCGCCAGGCCAGGCTGTGGCCGTAGTCGTCGCTCTGGGCCAGTTGCGGCTCGAAATCGCCGGTGCGGTAGCTGGCCTGCATGCCAGGGCCCAGGCGGTAGCCGCCGGTGCTGCCATTGCTGCTGACCAGCACCGAGCCTTGCACCAGGGTGACCTTGACCTGGTCCTGGTACTTCCACACGTTGAACTGGGTGCCGGTCACGCGCGTCTGGCCGTGGCCTGCGTGCACGATGAAGGGGTGTGCGCTGTCATGTCGCACCTTGAAGAACGCCTCGCCGCGCTTGAGCGTGACCTGGCGGCGGTCCTTGTAGTTGAGGAAGGTCAGCTCGCTGTTGAGGTTGAGCTCGACCGTGCTGCCGTCGCTCAGCTCCACGGCCTGGGTGCTGTCACTGGCGCTGAAGTGCTGGTAGCGGTTGGGTACCCAGCCCTGTTCCCAGCCCACCCAGGCGGCCAGCGGCAACGCCAGCAGGGCAAGCGCCGCGGCCGATGCCAGCGGGCGCCAGTTGCGGCGCCGGGCAGCCGGCGGCGCTGGCGGGTTGAAGTCGATCACCGTGGCGCTGCGCGGCAGCAGGTCGGCGGTGTCCCAGATTTCCAGCATCGCCTGGTATTCCTCGGCGTGGCGCGGGTCGGCCGCCAGCCAGCGGGCGAAGGCCTCGCGCTCGCCCGGCGTGCAATCGTCGGCGTGCAGGCGCATGCACCAGTGCGC
>NZ_DJTF01000179.1:0-63756 GCF_002438125.1 Pseudomonas sp. UBA6315 | reverse complement strand
TTTGCGCATTCTACCCCTGCACAGGGGGTCCCGAGAACCGAGGTAATGGCGAATGACTATCAGTTATGTAGGTTTTTCGTCGGTTGTGCAATGCAATTGCCGCGTTTGAGAACCTTTCGCGCCCCTATCGCCGGCAAGCCAGCTCCCACAGCTGCGGCGCAGCGCCGTACCTGTGGGAGCCGGCTTGCCGGCGATAGGGCCCGTGCAGTCAGAACTGCTCGGGCGCCATGCGATAAAGGCTGGCGCTGCCGGCACGAATGCTTGCCTCCAACGCCAACCCACGCGGCAACACACGCTGGAAGTAGAACTGCGCCGCCGCAAGCTTGGCAGCATAGAACGCCGGCTCTTCATCGTGCCTGGCCTGGGCCACCGCCGCCATGCGCGCCCACATGTAGGCGTAGGCGGTCAGGCCGAACAGGTGCAGGTACTCCACCGCCACGCTGCTGACCAGGTTGGGGTCCGCCTTCACCTGCGCGCTCAACCACTCGCTGGTGGCCACTAGGCGCACCAGGCTGGCCTGCAGGGCATCGCGGTGCAGCGGCGCAGCCACGCAGAAGGCGCGCACTTCGGCGGCAAAGCCTGCCAGGGCCTGGCCGCCGTCGGCGAGCACCTTGCGCCCCAGCAGGTCGAGGGCCTGGATGCCGTTGGTGCCTTCGTAGATCTGCGCGATGCGCACATCGCGCACCCGCTGCTCCTGGCCCCATTCGCGGATGTAGCCATGGCCGCCGAACACCTGCTGGCCGAGCACGCAGCTTTCCAGGCCGTTGTCGGTGAAGAACGCCTTGGCCACCGGGGTGAGCAGGGCCACCTGGCGCTGGGCATGTTCGCGCTCGCCCGCGTCCTCGGCGTAGCGCGCCAGGTCCAGCTGCTGGCCGACGTAGGCGGCAAAGGCGCGGCCGCCTTCGGTGAGGGTGCGCATGGTCAGCAGCATGCGCCGCACGTCACCGTGGTGGATGATCGGGTCGGCGGCTTTGTCCTGCGCCTGCGGGCCGGCTGCGGCGCGGCTCTGCAGGCGTTCGTTGGCATAGCGGGCGGCGCTCTGGTACGAGGCCTCGGCGCAACCGATGCCCTGGATGCCGATGGACAGGCGTTCGTAGTTCATCATGGTGAACATCGCCGCCAGGCCCTTGTTCGGCTCGCCCACCAGGTAGCCGCTGGCGCCGTCGAAGTTCATCACGCAGGTGGCCGAGGCCTTGATGCCCATCTTGTGTTCGATCGAGCCGCAGTACGCGGCGTTGCGCGGCCCCAGGCTGCCATCGGCGGCTACCGGGTATTTGGGCACCAGGAACAGCGAGATGCCTTTGGCGCCGGCCGGGGCATCGGGCAGCTTGGCCAGCACCAGGTGGACGATGTTCTCGGTCAGGTCCTGCTCGCCGCCGGTGATGAAGATCTTGCTGCCGCTGATGCGGTAGCTGCCGTCGGCCTGGGGCTCGGCGCGGGTGCGGATCAGGCCCAGGTCGGTGCCGGCGTGGGGTTCGGTCAGGCACATGGTGCCGGCCCAGCGGCCTTCGTACAGGGGCGGCAGGTAGGTGGCCTTGAGCGCGTCGCTGGCGTGGGCGTCGATGGCCAGGCAACTGCCGGCGCTCAGCGCCGAGTACAGGCTGAAGCTGCAGTCGGCGGCGTAGAGCATTTCTTCGAACAGCACGCCGAGCATTTTCGGCATGCCCATGCCGCCGTACTCGGGGTTGCCGCCCAGGCCGACCCAGCCGCCTTCGCGGTAGGTGCGCCAGGCTTCGCGGAAACCGTCGGGGGTGGTGACGTTGCCTGCGTCGAAGTGCACGCCTTGCTCGTCGCCGTTGCGGCTGAGTGGGGCGATGAGGTTGGCGGTGACCTTGGCGGCCTCTTCGAGGATGGCGTCGGCGGTTTCGCCATCGACGCGCTCGGCCAGGGCGGGCAGGCGGGCCCACAGGGCAGGGCCCTGGAAGACCTCGTGGAGAATGAAGCGCATGCCGCGCAGGGGGGCGGTGTAGTCGGTCATGGCAGGTGGCTCGGGCAAAGGAGGTGGGGTGTCTGGGCGGGCCTCATCGCCGGCAAGCCGGCTCCCACAGGGGTGGGTTGGTGTGCCTGTGGGAGCCGGCTTGCCGGCGATGGGGGCGCTACGGATTCAGAGGGCTTTGGCGCGGTCGCGCAGCACGTACTTCTGGATCTTGCCGGTCGAGGTCTTGGGCAGTTCGCCGAACACCACGGTCTTGGGCACCTTGAACCCGGCCAGGTGTTCGCGGCACCAGCCGATGATGTCGCTCTCGCGGGTATCCTCGTGCCCCGGCTTGAGCGCGACGAAGGCGCAGGGGGTTTCGCCCCACTTTTCATCGGCGCGTGCCACCACTGCGGCTTCCAGCACGGCGCGGTGCTTGTAGAGGGCGTCTTCGACCTCGATGGTGGAGATGTTCTCGCCACCGGAAATGATGATGTCCTTGAGCCGGTCCTTGATCTCGACATAGCCGTCGGCATGCCACACCGCCAGGTCACCTGTGTGGAACCAGCCGCCACGGAAGGCCTCGGCGGTGGCTTCGGGGTTTTTCAGGTAGCCCTTCATCACCGTGTTGCCACGCATGAAGATCTCGCCCAGGGTGTTGCCGTCGCGCGCCACCGGTTCGAGGGTTTGCGGGTCGGCCACCATCAGGCCGTCGAGGGTCGGGTAGCGCACGCCCTGGCGCGACTTGATCCGCGCCCGGTCCTCCAGCGGCAGGTCCTGCCATTCATCGTGCCAGGCGCAGACCGTGACCGGGCCGTAGACCTCGGTCAGGCCGTAGGTGTGGGTGACGTGGATGCCCATTTCTTCAACGGCGCCGATCACCTTCGCCGGCGGCGCGGCGCCGGCGACCATGGCCTGCACCGGGTGCTCGATGGCCGCCTTGGCCGCCTCGGGCATGTTCACCAGGGCGTTGAGCACGATGGGCGCACCGCACAGGTGGGTGACCCGGTGCTCGCGGATCAGGGTGAGGATCTTCTGTGGGTCGACCCGGCGCAGGAACACATGGGTGCCGGCCAATGCGGTGATGGTCCAGGGGTAGCACCAGCCGTTGCAATGGAACATCGGCAGGGTCCACAGGTACACCGGGCGGTGGCCCATGGCCCAGGTCATCTGGTTGCCGATGGCATTGAGGTAGGCGCCGCGGTGATGGTAGACCACGCCCTTGGGGTTGCCGGTGGTGCCGGAGGTGTAGTTGAGGGAGATCGCCTGCCACTCGTCGTCGGGCCATTCCCAGGCAAACTCGGGGTCGCCCTCGGCGAGCAGGGCTTCATAGTCCAGGTCGCTGACGGCGCGGCCTTCGCCATATTCGGGGTCATCCACGTCGACCACCAGCGGCGGGTGTTCGAGCAGGCCCAGGGCCGCTTCGATGACCGCGTGGAACTCCCGGTCGGTGATCAGCACCTTGGCCTCGCCATGCTGCAGCATGAAGGCGATGGCTTCGGCATCCAGGCGCACGTTGAGGGTATTGAGCACGGCGCCGATCATCGGCACGCCGAAGTGCGCCTCGAGCATCGCCGGGGTATTGGGCAGCATCACCGCCACCGTGTCGCCGCGGCCGATGCCCCGCCCGGCCAGGGCACTGGCCAGGCGCCGGCAGCGCTGGTAGGTCTGGCGCCAGTCGCGGCGGATGGCGCCGTGGATCACTGCCGGGTAGTTGCCGTACACGGCAGCGGTGCGCTCGATGAAGCTCAGCGGGGTCAGGGCGACATGGTTGACGGCAGAGGGCATCAGGCCCTGGGAGAAGATCGACATGCAAAAGTCCTGTGTAGGAGGCACACGCAGCCTGTGCATGTGGCCCCCGATGGCTGATTGTTAGCTCTGTTCAGGGTGCGGGCAGCGCGCCGATTGGCCGCATGCCCCTGTCGCAGTTTTACGCGAGCCGCTATGGTAGATGGAATATCGACTATAGCAATATAGTAAAACTACTATAACAAGAGCCTTTGCCGTGGAAACCACCCCCACTGCCTTGCTTGCCAAGGACCCACAACCGAGCCTGCTGCTGGCCGCCGATGCCCGCGCGCTGGCGCTCAACCCCGCCTTGCAGGCGCTGATCCAGGGCGGCCCGCCGCTGGCCGACTGGCTGCCCAGCAATTGCCCGGCACTGGTGCGCGCCTGCCTGCGCCAGCACCGCGCGATTGCCGAGGTGGAAACCCAGGTGGGCGAGCGCATCGTGCTGTGGACGTTCATCCCCGATGACCAGGGCCAGCAGGTGCTGGCCCGCTGCCGCGAGGCCAGCGACGAGCGCCAGGCCGCCCGTGAAGCCAACCGCGCCCGGCGCCTGTATCGGCTGATCATCGAGAACACCACCGACCTGATCTCCCGGCACAGCCCCGATGGCCGCTTTCTCGATGCGTCACCAGCCGCCTACCGCCTGCTCGGCCTGTGGCCCGAGCAGCTGCGCGGCACGCCGGTGCTGGCCTTGCTGCACCCGCGCGAGCGCCGCCAGGCCCTGCGCCAGGCCGCAGCGGCGCTGGACCAGGACGGCTACCACACCATGACCTGCCGGGTACGCCATGCCAGCGGTGGCTATCGCTGGTTCGAGATCGCCAGCCGGGCGATCCGCGAAACCTACACCGGCGCGGTGGTGGAGGTGGTTGCCGTGTCGCGCGACATCACCCTGCGCATCGAAGCCCAGGAAAACCTCGCCCATAGCGCCCGCCTGGCGACCTTGGGCGAATTGGCGTCGGGCATCGCCCACGAGATCAACCAGCCGCTGGCGGCGGTGGTCAACTACGCCAATGCCAGCCAGCGCTACCTGCAAGGGCTGGAGCGCGATCCGCAGGCGCGCGAACGGGTCGCCCAGGGCTTGCAGCGCATCACCGAGCAGGCCACCCACGCCGCCGAGGTGATCCGCCGCCTGCGGGCCTTTTTGCGCAAGGGGCCGCGGCGCCTGGAGGCGGTCGACCTGGCCGAGGTGGTGGCCGAAGCCATGCGCCTGTGCGCCTGGGAGGCGGCGCGCGAGCAGGTGAGTGTCGAGCTGCGCATCGCCGGGCCGATGCCTGCGGTGTTCGCCGACCGGGTGTTGCTCGAGCAAGTGCTGCTCAACCTGCTGCGCAACGCCATCGACGCCAACCGCGAGCAGCAGGGCCAGCAGCCGTCGCGTATCCTGCTCGGCGCCGTGCGCGATGGCGACGGGGTGCTGGTGGAGGTGGCCGACCAGGGGCCGGGCGTTGCGCCGGAGCGCCTGGAGGCGATCTTCACGCCGTTCCATACCAGCAAGGCCGAAGGGCTTGGGCTGGGGTTGAGCATGAGCCGCAGCCTGATCGAGGGCTTTGGCGGCAGCTTGTGGGCGCGTGCAGGTGAAACCGGTGGGCTGGTGCTGTGCTGCCGGCTGGCAGTGAGCAGGGGATAAGGAGAAGGCAGGGTGCAAGCGAAGGTTTATGTGGTCGATGACGACCAGGGCATGCGCGATTCGACGGTGTGGCTGCTGGAGTCGGTGGGGCTTGAGGCCTTGGCGTTCGGCAGTGGCCAGGCGTTTCTCGAAGCCTGTACCGATGACGGGCCGGCCTGTGTGCTGCTGGATGTGCGCATGCCGGGGCTGGGCGGCTTGGCGGTGCAGCAGGCGATGCGCGAGCGCGGCTTGGCGATCCCGGTGATTTTCGTCAGCGGCCACGCCGATGTGCCGATCGTGGTGCGGGCGTTCAAGGCCGGGGCCTGCGATTTCATCGAGAAGCCGTACAACGACCAGTTGCTGCTCGACAGCGTGCAGGCGGCGCTGGAGCGGGCAGGGCAGGCGCGCAGGGGCGACCAGGCGCTGGCGCAGGTGCAGGCGCGGATCGACGGGCTGACGCCGCGCGAGCGGGATGTGTTCGTGCCGTTGGCGCAGGGGTTGAACAACCGGGAGATTGCCGAGTGCTTGGGGGTCAGTGTGAAGACCGTGGATCTGTACCGGGGGCGGGTGATGAAGCGGTTGCAGGCCGAGAGTTTGGCGGAGCTGGTAGGCATGGCCATTGCCTGCGGCGCGGTGGAGGCGCTGAGGCGTTGATGCTCGGTGTGGGAGCCGGCTTGCCGGCGATGGGGCCGGGGCAGGCCGATAGCCGGCTGTGGGCCTATCGCCGGCAAGCCGGCTCCCACAGGGGCAAGTGCTGAGGGCTGCTGGGTTCTCTTTGCATGAAATTTTAGTTAGCCCACTAATCAAGGCTTTGACATTCACTGCCTAGGCAGTAATATTTTTAAACAATTGCCCGAGCCCACCGCCGATGTCCCATTTCACCCCGGAAAACTTCCAGACCTGCGCCATCGGCATGCTGCTGGGCCGGGCGGCGATCCTCAAGGACCGCATTCTCGACTGGCACCTCGAATCAGAGGGCGTCACCGCCGCGCAGTTCAAGGTGTTGATCATCGTCACCCAGTACCAGGTGGACACCCCGGCCGAGCTGTGCCGCTACCTGGGCCTGGACAGCGGTTCGATGACCCGCATGCTCGACCGCCTCGAGCACAAGGGCCTGATCCTGCGCAACCGCTGCGCCGATGACCGCCGCCAGGTGCGCCTGGCATTGACCGCCGACGGCCAGCGCCTGGCCGACCGCTTGCCGGAGATCGGCGCGGCGGCGATGAACGAACTGGTCGGCGTGCTGCAGCCTGACGAACTCAAGGCCCTCGAAGGCTTGCTGACCAAGGTCCTGCTCGGTGCCGGCGACCCCCTGACGACACGCCGCTTCGGCGACCGTTGAACCCTGTTACGCATATTCACTAGGTACTCCCCATGGCCACTCCCGCAGACACCTCCACTCCCCCCGAAGCACCGCAGCCTTCGCGCAAGCGCAAGGTCTGGCTGCTCGGCCTGCTGCTGCTGGTGCTGCTCGGCGGCGCAGGCACCTGGGCCTGGTACAGCCTGGTCGGGCGCTGGCACGAGAGCACCGACGACGCCTACGTCAACGGCAACGTGGTGGAAATCACCCCGCTGGTGACCGGCACCGTCACCAGCATCGGCGCCGACGACGGTGACCTGGTGCATGCAGGCCAAGTGCTGCTGCAGTTCGACCCCTCCGACAGCGAAGTCGCCCTGCAGTCGGCCGAAGCCAAGCTTGCGCGCACCGTGCGCCAGGTACGTGGCTTGTACAGCAACGTCGATTCGCTCAAGGCCCAGCTGGAAACCCGCCAGGCCGAGCTGCAGAAGGCCCAGCAGAACTACAACCGGCGCAAGGTGCTGGCCGACAGCGGCGCGATCGCTGCCGAGGAAATCTCCCATTCGCGCGATGACCTGACCGTGGCCCAGGCCGCCGTCAACAGCGCCCGCCAGCAACTGAACACCAGCAGCGCACTGGTCGACGACACCGTGGTGTCCTCGCACCCCGAGGTCATGGCGGCGGCGGCCGACTTGCGCCAGGCCTACCTCGACCACGCCCGCACCACCCTGGTGGCGCCGGTCACAGGCTACGTGGCCAAGCGCACCGTGCAGCTTGGCCAGCGCCTGCAGCCGGGTACCGCGACCATGGCGGTGATCCCCCTGGACGAGGTGTGGATCGACGCCAACTTCAAGGAAACCCAGCTGCGCAACATGCGCATCGGCCAGCCGGTGGACGTCACCGCCGACCTGTATGGCGGCGAGGTCAAGTACAGCGGCACGGTCGACAGCCTGGGCGCCGGTACCGGCAGCGCGTTCGCCCTGTTGCCGGCACAGAACGCCACCGGCAACTGGATCAAGATCGTCCAGCGCGTGCCCGTGCGCATCCACCTGAGCCCCGACCAGCTCAAGGACCACCCGCTGCGCATCGGCCTGTCCACCGTGGTCGAGGTCGACCTGCACGACCAGAGCGGCCCGACCCTGGCCCAGCAACCGCCGCAGCAGGCCAGCTACAGCACCCAGGTGTATGACCGCCAGCTGGGCGAGGCTGACCAGCTGATCGCCCGGCTGATCCACGAAAACAGCGCCACCGGCAAGACGGCCCAGCGATGAGCGACAACGCCCCGGCCCAGTTCACCCCGCCGAGCCTGTTGCTGACCACCATCGGCCTGTCGCTGGCGACCTTCATGCAGGTGCTCGACACCACCATCGCCAACGTGGCGTTGCCGACCATTTCCGGCAACCTGGGGGTGAGCTACGAGCAGGGCACCTGGGTCATCACCTCGTTCGCGGTGAGCAACGCCATCGCCTTGCCGCTGACCGGCTGGCTCAGCCGCCGTTTTGGCGAGGTGAAGCTGTTCATCTGGGCCACGCTGCTGTTCGTGCTGGCGTCCTTCCTCTGCGGCATCGCCCAGTCGATGCCGGAGCTGGTGGGCTTTCGCGTGCTGCAGGGGGTGGTGGCCGGGCCGCTGTACCCGATGACCCAGACCCTGCTGATTGCCGTCTACCCGCCGGCCAAGCGCGGCATGGCCCTGGCGTTGCTGGCGATGGTCACGGTGGTGGCGCCGATCGCCGGGCCCATCCTCGGCGGCTGGATCACCGACAGCTACAGCTGGCCGTGGATCTTCTTCATCAACGTGCCCATCGGCCTGTTCGCCGCCGCCGTGGTGCGCCAGCAGATGCGCACGCGGCCGGTGGTCACCAGCCGCCAGCCGATGGACTACATCGGCCTGCTGACCCTGATCGTCGGTGTCGGTGCCTTGCAGGTGGTGCTCGACAAGGGCAACGACCTGGACTGGTTCGAGTCGTCGTTCATCATTGTCGGCAGCCTGATTTCGGTGGTGTTCCTGGCCATCTTCATCATCTGGGAGCTCACCGACCGGCACCCGGTGGTCAACCTGCGGTTGTTCGTGCACCGCAATTTCCGCATCGGCACGATGGTGCTGGTGGGGGGCTACGCGGGGTTCTTCGGCATCAACCTGATCCTGCCGCAGTGGCTGCAGACGCAGATGGGCTACACCGCCACCTGGGCGGGGCTGGCCGTGGCACCGATCGGCCTGTTGCCGGTGATCATGTCGCCGTTCGTGGGCAAGTACGCGCACCGCTTCGACTTGCGGGTACTGGCGGGGCTGGCGTTCCTGGCGATTGGCGGCAGCTGCTACATGCGCGCCGGCTTCACCAGCGAGGTGGACTTCCAGCACATTGCCCTGGTGCAGTTGTTCATGGGCATTGGCGTGGCGCTGTTCTTCATGCCGACCTTGAGCATCCTGCTGTCGGACCTGCCGCCGCAGCAGATTGCCGACGGCTCGGGGCTGGCAACCTTCCTGCGCACCCTGGGCGGCAGCTTTGCCGCGTCGCTGACGACGTGGATCTGGATCCGCCGCGCCGACCAGCACCATGCCTACCTGAGCGAGCACATCAGTGAGTTCGAGCCGGCCACGCGGCACACGCTGGAGCACATGGGCGGGGCCAGCCCGCAGAGTTACGCGCAGCTCGAGCAGATACTCAACGGGCAGGCCTACATGATGTCGACGGTGGATTACTTCACCTTGATGACCTGGGTGTTCGCGGGGTTGATCCTGCTGGTGTGGCTGGCCAAGCCACCCTTTACCGCCAAGGCAGGGCCGGCGTCGGCGGGGCACTGAAACGCGGCTTTTCGTGTGGGATCGTGCGCTTCCAAAGGTATGGCTTTTCGCCTATTGTCGAGGCTCCTTTCCTACACGATTGGCAGTTTCATGGAGAAAGTCATCGTCATCACCGGCGCCAGCCGTGGCATCGGCGCCGCCACCGCGTTGCAGGCCGCCCAGCAGGGCTACCGCATCTGCATCAACTACCACGCCGACGACCAGGCCGCCGAACACCTGCTGGCCCAGGTGCGTGCACTGGGCGCCGAGGCCATCTGCGTGCGTGCCGATGCCAGTGTCGAGGACGAGGTGATCCAGCTGTTCCACCGCGTCGACCACGAACTCGGCCCGGTCACCGCGCTGGTCAACAACGCCGGCACCATCGGCCAGCAGAGCCGCGTCGAGGACATGTCGGAGTTTCGCCTGCTCAAGGTGATGAAGACCAACGTCGTCGGCCCGATGCTGTGCGCCAAGCACGCCTTGCTGCGCATGTCACGCCGGCATGGCGGCCAGGGCGGGGCGATCGTCAATGTGTCGTCGGTCGCCGCCCGCCTGGGCTCGCCCAACGAATATGTCGACTACGCCGCCTCCAAGGGTGCGCTGGACACCTTCACCCTGGGCCTGGCCAAGGAAGTCGCGGGGGAGGGCGTGCGGGTCAACGGTGTGCGCCCGGGCTATATCCATACCGGCTTCCACGCGCTGTCCGGTGACGCCGACCGGGTGAGCAAGCTTGAAGCCGGCTTGCCCATGGGCCGCGGTGGCCAGCCCGAAGAAGTGGCCGAGGCGATTCTCTGGCTGCTGTCGGAGAAGGCGTCCTATTCCACCGGCAGCTTCCTCGACCTGGGCGGCGGGCGCTGACGCAGGCGGCTCAGGGCAACTGGCCGTCCAGCAACTGCTGCACGCGTTCGGCCAGGTCTTGCAGCTCGAATGGCTTGGTCAGCACGCTGGTACCTTGCAGCAATTGCCCGTCGTTGAGCGCGGCAGTTTCATCGTAGCCGGTGATGAACAGCACCTTGAGGTCGGGGTGCTGTTGCCGGCAACGTTCGGCCAGCTCGCGGCCATTGAGCCCACCGGGCAGGCCGATGTCGCTGAGCAGCAGGTCCGGGCGCTCGGCATGCTGCAGGTGGGCCAGCGCGGCCGGGCCGTTCTCGAAGGCCTCGACCTGGTAACCCAGCTCTTCCAGCACATCGCCAACGATCATGCGCAGCGCGGCCTGGTCCTCTACCAGCACAATGCGTTGCCCACCTGCACGCGGCTCATGGCGCGCCTGTTGCAGCGCAGCCGCTGACGCAGGCGCCTCAGGTTGTGCGTGCTGATGATGGCGCGGCAGGTACAGCTCTACGCGGGTACCGCTGCCTGGCGTCGACAGCAGGCGCAATTGGCCACCTGACTGGCGCACGAAGCCGTAGGTCATCGACAGCCCCAGGCCGGTGCCCTGGCCCATGGGCTTGGTCGAGAAGAACGGGTCCAGCGCCCGCGCGGCGATGTCTGCGCTCATGCCTCGGCCATTGTCCACCACGCTCAGGCGCAGGTAGTCGCCGACCGGCAGTTCCAGTAGCCGCGCCTGCTCGCCTTCGAGGCTGATGTTTTCGCCGAGGATGTCGATCACACCGCCCGCCGGCAGCGCATCGCGGGCATTGATGCACAGGTTGAGCAGCGCGCTTTCCAGTTGCGGCGGGTCGATGAAGGTCGGCCACAAGGCACTGTCGAAGTGGCTGCGCAGGCTGATGGCCGGGCCAATGGTGCGGCGCAGCAGCTCCTCCATGCCGGTGACCAGTGCCATGACCTGGGTGGCCGTGGGTTGCAAGGTCTGCTGGCGGGAGAAGGCCAGCAGCCGATGCACCAGCGAAGAGGCCCGTTGCGCGGATCTGTTGGACAGCTCCAGCAACGGCACCAGTTCGTCGTGGCGCTTTTGCTGCAGGCGTTGCTGCATCAGCTCCTGGGCATTGAGGATGCTGCCCAGCAGGTTGTTGAAGTCGTGGGCGATACCGCCGCTGAGCTGGCCGACGGCTTCCATCTTCTGCGCCTGGCGCAGCGCTTGCTCGGCCTTGGCCAGGCGCTGCTGTTCCTTGACCCGATCACTGATCTCGTAGGCGAACAGGTAGGCGCCTTGCACACTGCCGTCCTGGTCGCGCAGGGCATTGAAGCGCAGTTCGTAATGGCGCCGGTCGTGCTCCGGGCCGAAGGCGGCGATCTCGATGAAGCGCTCGCCGTTCAGTGCACGGCGCCAGAAGGCCAGGGCCTGCTGGGAGTCGGCTGCGGCGTTGTCCATCAGGCTCGGCATGTACTCGCCCACTTCCGGCGTGTGGCCATAGAGCATGTGGAAGTCCTGCTTGGCCTGGCGGTTGACCGCCAGCCAGCGCATGCCGTTGTCGATCACATGGACGTTGACCACCGACTGCTCGACCAGCTCGGCGAACAGGCGGCGCTCGGCCAGCGCCGCGCTGACCCGTTGTTCGAGCTCCTCGTTGAGCTGTTGCAAGGCCTGTTCGGCCATGCGCCGCGCGGTCACATCCTTGAACAGCACCGCCACCTGGCGCCGCTCGGGCGGCTCGACGCGAAACGTGGTCACCGACAGCACGTGGCCGGTGGCGACCAATTCCTGCTCGAACTGCAATGGCTGGCCGGTGCGCAGCACCTCGCCGTAGCGTTGCACCCAGACATCGGCCTCGTCGGCCACCATCTCGCGCAGCTTCTTGCCGATTACGTTGGGAATGCCGGCGTGCTTGGCGTAAGCGGCGTTGGCCAGCACGTGCACGTAATCGCTGAGCGGGCCGTGGGGGCCATCGAAGAACTCGATGATGCAGAAGCCTTCGTCCATGGTGTCGAACAGAAAGCGGTAGATGTTCTGGTCCTGGTCCTGGCGCTGTACCAGGCGGGCCTCCAGTTGCGCGTTGCGCTGCTGGAGTGCTGCGATTTGCTGTTGCAGGGCGAGTGGATCGCGCGATGGCATGCCGACTTCCGACAGAAAACTGACTGGCAATGACTTTAGCCTGCCCTGGTGCCAGGTGCATAGCGGCTTACCGGGTGTTGCGCAGGTTTTCCAGCAGGCGGTCGACGTGCTGCTTGAGCACGGCCAGGGCAAAGGGTTTGTAGAGCAAGTCGGTGCGGCCATTGGGCCAGGTCTTGGTCTTGCCCTTCCATTCGCTGTAGCCGGTGATGAACAGCACCGCCACTTCGCCGGGCGAGCTCAGGCAGGTGGTGGCCAGCTGATGGCCATCGACGCCGCCGGGCAGGCCGACGTCGGTAATCAGCAGGTCAGGTTGCAGCCCGCCGCGCAGGGCATTGAGCGCCGTTTGGCCATCGGCGAAGGCGTGCACTTCGTGGCCGCTGTCCTCGAGCACTTCGCCGATCAGCAGGCGCAGGGTGTCCTGGTCTTCCACCAGCATCACCCGATGGCGGCTTGGCGCGCGGGTGGGGGCCACTATCGGGCGCGCCGCTGCCGCGACCAGGGCGTCGTAATCCCTGGGCAGGTACAGGGCGACCCGGGTGCCTTGCCCCGGTGTGCTGGTGATGCGCAGCTGGCCGCCGGACTGGCGAACGAAGCCGTAGACGATCGACAGCCCCAGCCCGGACCCCTGGCCCAGTGGTTTGGTGGTGAAAAATGGCTCGAGTGCACGTTGCGCCACCTGCTCGGTCATGCCCGCGCCAGTGTCGCTGACGGTGATCCGCAGGTACTGGCCGGGTGCAAGCTCCAGGGCGAGCGCCTGCTCCTCGTCGAGCGGGGCGTTTTCGCAGCCGATGCGCAGCGAGCCGCCCAAGAGCATGGCGTCGCGGGCATTCAGGCAGAGGTTGAGCAAGGCGTTTTCCAGCTGTGGCGGGTCGATGCGCACCAGCCATTGGCCGGGCAGGGTTTCGTCGCTGAAGCTGATGTGCGAGGCGAGCGAGCTGTTGATCAGGTCGCGCATGCCTTCTACCAGCAGATGCACGTCCACGGCCTGCGGCACCAGCTTCTGCTGGCGGGCGAAAGCCAGCAGGCGCTGAACCAGCGTAGCGGCGCGCTCGGTGTTGTGCCGCGCGGTGGTGAGCAGGCGCTGGCTGTCGGCCAGGCGATGTTCGCTTTGCCGCTGCTCGGCTATTTCCAGTGCGGCGAGAATGCCGCCCAAGAGGTTGTTGAAGTCGTGGGCGATGCCACCGGTCAGTTGCCCGACCGCTTCCATTTTCTGCGATTGGCGCAAGGCTTCTTCGGTTTCCCGCAGGCGCTTCTGCTCGACCACCCGCTCGGTGATGTCATAGGCGAACAGGTAGCCGCCCTGGACCTGCTGTTGCGCATCGCGCAGCGGGGTGTAGCGCACCTCGTAGTGGCGTTGCAGGTCGGCCGGGCCCAGGCTGATGACATCGACGAACGCTTCGCCGGCCAGCACCCTTGGCCATACCGGTTCGAGTTGGCGGGAGATGTCCGCTTGCCCGGCCAGAAACTGCGGGATGTGGTCGCCAACCTTGGGTGCGAAGCCGCGGTAGCGCTTGAAGGTTTCCTGCGCGGTGCGGTTGATGGCCAGCAGGCGCAGGCTGCGGTCGGCGGCGAACACATTGGCCACGCTGTGATCGACCAGCTCGCCCAGCAGCTTGCTGTTGGCCTGGGCCTGGTCGACGCGTTGCGCGCATTGCGCTTCAAGTTCGGCAACCTTCGCCTGAAGCTGCTCGATGCTGAGGGCGGGCTGATCCTGCGCCATGGGAACGCTCCGGTTTTGCGGGTCGTTCGAATATAGCCGCTGGGCTGGCTGTTTGCCTTCAGAAGGAGCGAATGATGCGCCCCAAGGTTTCCATCGCGCTTTCGGCCGTGGCATTCCAGGGGCTGCCGTAGTTCAGGCGGATGCAATTGCCAAAGCGCCGGGTGGGCGAGAAGATCGGCCCCGGGGCGATGCTGATGCCTTGGGCCAGGGCCATGTGGAACAGTTTCAGGGCATCCATCTGCTCGGGCAGCTCCAGCCACAGGAAGTAGCCGCCGGCCGGCTGGCTGACCCGGGTCTGCGCGGGAAAGTGCCGGGCGATGGCGGCGAGCATGTTGGCCTGCTGGCCTTCCAGGGCGTAGCGCAGCTTGCGCAGGTGGCGGTCGTAGCCGCCGTGCTGCAGGTAGTCGGCGATGGCCGCCTGGGCGGGCATCGAGGCGCACAGCGAGGTCATCAGCTTGAGCCGCTCGATCTTCTGCGCAAAGCGCCCGGCCGCCACCCAGCCAATGCGGTAGCCCGGCGCCAGGCTCTTGGCGAACGAGCCGCAGTGCATCACCAGGCCCTGGGTGTCGAAGGCCTTGGCCGGCTTGGGCGCCTGCTGCGAGTAGTACAGCTCGGCATACACATCGTCTTCGATCAGCGGCACCTGGTGGCGGCGCAGCAGTTCGACCAGCGCCTGCTTCTTCGCCTCGGGCATGCTCGCGCCCACCGGGTTCTGGAAGTTGGTCATGCACCACACGGCCTTGACCGGGTGCTTGTCCAGGGTCTGGGCCAGCACCGCCAGGTCCATGCCTTCGCGCGGCTGCACGGGGATTTCCACCGCCTTGAGCTTGAGCCGTTCGAGCACCTGCAGGCAGGCATAGAAGACCGGCGCCTCGATGGCCACCAGGTCACCCGGCTCGGTCACCGCCTGCAGGCACAGGTTCAAGGCCTCCAGCGCGCCGTTGGTGATCAGCAGTTCTTCCATCGGCAGCATCAGCCCGCCGACCATGTAGCGCAGGGCGATCTGCCGGCGCAGTTGCGGGTTGCCGGGCGACAGGTCGGTGACCACCATGCGCGGGTCCATGGCCCGGCTGGCACTGGCCAGCGAACGCGACAGGCGCTGCAGCGGGAACAGTTCGGGGCTGGGGAAGGCCGAGCCGAAGGGCACGGTGCTCGGGTCCTTGATCGATTCGAGGATGGAAAACACCAGCGCGCTGACATCCACGTCGGTCGATTCGCTCTGCGGCTCCAGCGCCTGGGGTTCGCTGAACGGCAGCGGGGCATGGGCGTTGACGAAGTAGCCCGAACGCGGCCGGGCGCGGATCAGCCCGCGGCGCTCGAGCAGGTAGTAGGCCTGGAACACCGTCGAGGGGCTGACGCCGTGGGTCTGGCTGGCATAGCGCACCGAAGGCACGCGCTGGCCGGGGCCGAGCACCCCGGAGCGGATCAGTTCGGCAATGTCGTCGGCGAAGCGTTCGTAGCGTTTCATGGGGGCTCGGCAGGCAAGGTGAACGTTGAGTGTAAGGGATCAGCGGTTGATCGGCGCCACGAAGCGGCTGTGGGCCACGCTGCGCACCTCGGGTTGGTCGCTGTCCTGGATTTCGAAGGCCAGCTCCTGCGAGCTGCTGCTCGGGCGGTCGGCCAGCAGGGCCACCGATACCGGCAGCTCGGCCATCTCGCCGGCGGGCACGATCAGCTCGGTGCGCCCTTGCAGGGCAAAGCCTTCGGCATCCAGCAGGCGCAGGTGGTAGCGCTGGGTCTGTTCGGTCTTGTTGATGACCTTGAGCAGGTAGATGTTCTCGATCTGGCCCTGGGCATTTTCGCGGAACAGGCCGCGGTCCTTGATCACGTCCAGCGACACCATCGGGCGCAGCTGCAAGGCCAGCACCAGCGCCGCGATCATCACCAGCAGCGCGGCGGCATAGCCCAGCAGGCGCGGGCGCAGCCAGTGGGTGGTGCCGCCTTGCAGGCTGTGCTCGGACTTGTAGCCGATCAGGCCGCTGGCATAACCCATCTTGGCCATGACGTTGTCGCAGGCGTCGATGCAGGCCGCGCAGCCGATGCAGGCCATCTGCAGGCCGTCGCGGATGTCGATGCCGGTGGGGCAGACCTGCACGCACAGGGTGCAGTCGATGCAGTCGCCCAGGCCCTGGGCGCGGGCATCGCTGCCTTTCTTGCGCGCGCCGCGTGTTTCGCCGCGGCGCGGGTCGTAGGCCACGGCCAGGGTGTCCTTGTCGAACATCACGCTCTGAAAGCGCGCATAGGGGCACATGTGCAGGCACACCGCTTCGCGCAGCCAGCCGGCGTTGATGTAGGTGGCGGCGGTGAAGAACAGCACCCAGAACAGCGCCACGCCACCCAGCTGCAGGGTGAACAGCTCCTGGGCCAGGGGGCGGATCGGGGTGAAGTAGCCGACGAAGGTCAGCCCGGTGAGCACGCCGATGGCCAGCCACAGGCCGTGCTTGAGCGTGCGCCGGGCCAGCTTGCCGAGGCTCCAGGGCGCGGCGGCGAGCTTGATGCGCTGGTTGCGGTCGCCTTCGGTGACCTTTTCGCACCACATGAACAGCCAGGTCCACACGCTTTGCGGGCAGCTGTAGCCGCACCACACGCGGCCGGCGTAGACGGTGATGGCGAACAGGCCGAAGGCGGCGATGATCAGCAGCGCCGACAGGAGGATGAAATCCTGCGGCCAGAAGGTGCTGGCAAAGATGTGGAACTTGCTGCTGGACAAGTCCCACAGCACGGCCTGGCGGCCGTTCCAGTCGAGCCAGGCGGTGCCGAAGAACAACACGAACAGCGCCCCGGCAAAGCCGATGCGCAGGTTGCGATACAGGCCGGTGAAGCTGCGGGTATGGATGCCGCTGACGCTCGGGCGCTTGCCAGCGATCTGGATGACGTCGATTTTCTCGTACATGGCTACGGTGCTCATCAGGCCTCTATCAGGCCAGAGCACTATGGCCCCCAAGCTGTTTTCAGCACAGGCTCAGGTTGCGCGATTAAAACCGTATCAGATGGCCAGCGATGGCCGCTGAACCCTTAAATCACGGAGCCTGGAACGCTGGCCTTCAGATGCCTGCGGCTATCCACCGCACCGGCCACGGTGAGCGCATCGGCCTCGGCTTCGGTGATCGGCACGCGGTGGCCAGCCAGCAGTGCCACGGACATGTGCAGCTGCTCATCGGTGACGATTTCGATGTCCGGGCCCTGGCCTTCGATGCGCAGGTCCTGGCCGATGAGGGTGCAGCGCTGGGTGCTTTGTTCGATTTCGACGGGCATGGGGCGGTCCTCCGGGGTGCGGTTACAGGTAGGACTGCGGGCGTTGGCAGGTTGCTGCATCGATCCGCCAGGCGGGCACTTTGTTGCCCTCCGGCAGGTCAACCCTGTGAAGCCCACAGTGGATCGAGAGAAAGGCGATGGACGTCATCTGGCAAACGCTGCAAGCGGAATTCGCCGACATCACCGACGAAGCCGAAATCACCCGCATCCTCTTGCGCCTGTCGATGGCGGCGATCCTGGGCGCGGTGTTGGGTTTCGAACGCGAGAGCAAGGGCAAGTCGGCCGGTGTGCGCACGCACATGCTGGTGTCGATGGGCGCGGCGCTGTTCGTGCTGGCGCCGAGCATGGCCGGTGCTGACGAGCAGGCACTGAGCCGGGTGATCCAGGGCATCGTCGCCGGTATCGGTTTTCTTGGGGCGGGCACCATCTTGAAAGGCAATGGCCAGGACACCAGCCACGTCAAAGGCCTGACCACGGCCGCCGGGCTGTGGATGACCGCCGCCATCGGCACGGCAGCCGGCATGGGGCGCGAGGCCACGGCACTGATCAGCACCTTGCTGGCGCTGCTGGTGCTGGCGACGATGCCGTTGCTGGTGGACAAGCTGGAGGCACAAGAGGAGGACAAGCGCAGGGAGGAGGAGGGCAGGAAGCACTGAGGGGAGCCGAAGCTCCCCTCAAAGCGTTGTTGCCTGCTCTTTTATTATTATTGAAGACCGGCCTTTTGTTGTTTTTGTAAGCCTGCCTTGTGTTGCGGGCGACCCCCATGCGGGGTCAAGAGCAAACGTATTTTTTTGAGCGCTGACCTGCTGTCATCATGCTGATCCGATCCTGACTGCCGCTACCTGGAGGTAGTTTTGTTGTTCTGTGTCAGATCGCGGGGGCGAACCCCTGAAAAGCCTGTCGACTCCAAAAAAATCTGCTTGCTACGCCTCTGCCGTGTTGTTCTTGTTATGTCAGAGCCGTTACCTGTTGTTTTTATTGGGTGTCACGTTTTTTGTTGTTGTTGTACGAAAGATATAGCAGGTGCCGTGCCAACTTTTTAAAAGCCTTTAAAATCAATGGCTTGAGCAAAATGGCGAAAAACCGGTGGCCTGAAATTCTGTCGAATTGTTTCCCTGTTACCCGATTTTTTGCTGGAGTGGGCGGCAGCGGTAACACTGCACCCACACTCTTGTGACAACCGTGTGAATCACTGGGCGCTGCGTGCCCGCGCCACCCGCGAGCCGTTGGCCCGGCTCAGCACCTGGCTGATGCGCTGCCCGGCCGCGATCAGGGCGTCGAGGTCGATACCGGTTTCGATACCCAGCCCCTGCAGCAGGTACAGCACATCCTCCGTGGCGATGTTGCCGGTGGCGCCCTTGGCATACGGGCAGCCGCCCAAACCTGCCACGGAGCTGTCGAACACGCTGATGCCTTCGAGCAGGCTGGCGTACACATTGGCCAGGGCCTGGCCGTAGGTGTCGTGGAAGTGCCCGGCCAGTTGCGCGCGCGGCACAAGCGCCGAGACCACCTCGAACAGGCGGCGGGTATCGCCTGCGGTGCCGGTGCCGATGGTGTCGCCCAGCGACACTTCGTAGCAGCCCATGTCGTGCAGCGCCTTGGCCACCGGGGCCACCTGTTCGGCGCTGACCTTGCCTTCATAAGGGCAGCCGAGCACGCAGGAGACGTAACCGCGCACGCGCACGCCGTGGCTGCGCGCCGCCGCCATGATCGGTTCGAAACGGTTCAGGCTCTCGCTGATCGAGCAGTTGATGTTGCGCTGGGAAAACGCCTCGGAGGCCGCCGCGAACACCGCCACCTCCTTCACGCCCGCCGCCAGGGCGTCTTCGAAACCGCGCAGGTTCGGGGCCAAGGCGGCATAGGTAACGCCGGGGCGCTGGCTGATGGCGGCGAACACCTCGGCCGAACCTGCCATCTGTGGCACCCACTTGGGCGACACGAAACTGCCCACCTCGATGTAGCCCAGCCCGGCAGCGCTGAGGTCGTCGACCAGGCGCACCTTGTCGGCAACGCTGATGGGTTGGGCTTCGTTCTGCAGGCCGTCGCGGGGGCCGACTTCGACCAGGCGGACTTTTTCAGGCAAGGACATGGCGGGGTTCCTGTGGCGGGTCAACGGTTGTCGTTATTGTTCAAGGTGGCGGCCAGGGCCTGTTCGCAGCGCTCCTGGGCGGTGTCCAGTTCCAGTTGCATCTGGTGGATGTCGAGCATCTGCTGCTCCAGCTGGGCGCGGCGCTCGGCGATTTTCGCCAGCATGCTGTTGAGCTGCTTGAGGTTGCCGCTGCTGGGGTCGTACAGCTCGATCAGTTCGCGGCATTCGGCCAGCGAGAAACCGATGCGCTTGCCGCGCAGGATCAGCTTCAGGCTGACCTTGTCGCGGGGCGAATAGATGCGCTCCAGGCCGCGGCGCTCGGGGCTGAGCAGGCCCTGTTCCTCGTAGAAGCGAATGGCGCGGGTGGTGATGTCCAGCTCGCGGGACAGGTCGGAGATGCTGTAGGTCTGGCTGCTCATGCTCGGGCTCGGCGTGGGGTATGGCGGTATCCTGAGGGCAGGTTGACGTATACGTCAAGCAGGGCTGTGTCGGTTTTGCTGGCCCTATCGCCGGCAAGCCGGCTCCCACAGGTGCAGCGCAGAACTTGTGGGAGCCGGCTTGCCGGCGATAGGGCCGGAACAGGCAAAGCCATTCACTCAGGCTGCACCGAACGCCGATAGCCATTGGGCGTCTGCCCACTCAGGCGCTTGAAGAACCGCGCAAAGTACGTCGGGTCACTGAACCCCAGGCTATCGGACAGCTGCCCGATGCTCATGCGTGTGTACACAAGGTTGCGCCGCGCCTCCAGCAGCAGCCGCTGGTGCACCACCTGCAGCGCCGTCTGCGCGCACAACGCGCGGCACAGCTGGTTGAGCTGCAGGCTCGGAATGTTCAGGCGCGCGGCAAAGTCCTCCACCGACAGGTGCTCGCGGTAATGCGCCTCGACCAGGCGCAGGTACTGCCCCAGCAACTGCCGGTCACGCTCGTCGCGGTTGCGCGGCGCCTGGCCCTGTTGCTGGCAGCGGCTGATCCACACCATCAGCGCCGTCACCAGGGCTTCGAGCAAGGCCGCGCGCCCGGGGGCGTGGCCCTGGTACTCCTGCTGCAGGGTGTCGATCAGCTTGCGCAGGCGCCCGCGGTCCTGGCCCAGCGGGTAGCACGCCGCCTTGGCCAGCACGCCCAGCGGCGTGCCCAGGCGTTGTTCCAGGGCCGCCACCAGGGCCGTGCCGAAGGTCAGCACATGCCCCTGGATATCGGCGCTGAAGCGAAAACCATGCACCGTCAGCGGCGGCACCACCTGGATCGCCGCCTCGGCAATGACGCTGCGCACGCCCTCGATCTCAACTTCGGCCCGGCCGCGTTGCACATAAAGCAGCTGGAACAGCTCGGCGTGCTGGTGCGGCTTGATCTCCCAATGGTGCAGGCGGCTGCGCGCCGGGATCGACTCGCAATGCAGCAGGTCGGTGCCGGGCCAGGCCTGGTTTTCACCATAAAGCTGGAACAACGGGACGCCGGAAAGGGTGGATGGCATGGGCGAATGGCCTGTTCGTTAATCGAACCAATTTTGTAAAAGTGCAGTTTTCTTATGGAATAGCACACCTATTTGGCTGCTTTAGCCCTTAAAAATGCAAGTACAAAACACCTAACAACAAGAGACAACAACAATGAAGACTCAGGTTGCAATCATCGGCGCGGGCCCCTCTGGCCTGCTGCTTGGCCAGCTGCTGCACAAGGCCGGCATCGCCAACGTGATCCTCGAACGCCAGGCACCGGACTATGTGCTGGGCCGTATCCGCGCCGGCGTGCTCGAGCAGGGCACCGTCGACCTGTTGCGCGAGGCCGGTGTCGCTCAGCGCATGGACCGCGAAGGGCTGGTGCATGATGGCGTCGAACTGCTGGTCGGCGGCCGTCGCCAGCGCCTGGACCTCAAGGGCCTGACCGGTGGCAAGACAGTGATGGTCTATGGCCAGACCGAAGTCACCCGCGACCTGATGCAGGCCCGTGCGGCCAGCGGCGCGCCCATCTTCTACTCGGCCAGCAATGTCCAGCTGCATGAACTCAAGGGCGAACAGCCCTACGTGACCTTCGAACACGATGGCCAGCCGCAGCGCCTGGACTGCGACTACATTGCCGGCTGCGATGGCTTCCACGGCGTGTCCCGGCAGAGCATCCCCGAAGGTGTGCTCAAGCACTACGAGCGCGTGTATCCATTCGGCTGGCTGGGCATGCTGGCCGACACCCCGCCGGTCAACCCTGAACTGATCTACGCCCACCACGAACGGGGTTTCGTGCTGTGCAGCCAGCGCTCGCTGACGCGCAGCCGCTACTACCTGCAGGTGCCGCTGGAGGAGCGCGTCGAAGACTGGTCGGATGCGCGTTTCTGGAACGAGCTCAAGGCCCGCCTGCCGCAAGAGGTGGCGGCGCGCCTGGTGACCGGCCCGGCCCTGGAAAAGAGCATCGCGCCGCTGCGCAGCCTGGTGGTCGAGCCGATGCAGTACGGCCACCTGTTCCTGCTCGGCGACGCCGCGCACATCGTGCCGCCCACCGGTGCCAAGGGCCTGAACCTGGCGGCCTCGGACGTGAACTACCTGTATCGCATCCTGCTCAAGGTCTACCGCGAAGGGCGCACCGACCTGCTGCAGCAGTACTCGCCGCTGGCGCTGCGCCGGGTGTGGAAGGGCGAGCGCTTCAGCTGGTTCATGACCCAGTTGCTGCATGATTTTGGCGAGCACAAGGATGCCTGGGACCGGAAGATGCAGGAGGCCGACCGGGAGTACTTCCTGTCGTCGCAAGCGGGGTTGGTGAACATTGCCGAGAACTATGTGGGCTTGCCGTTCGAAGAGGTGGCTTGATGGTTGTGGGAGCGGGCTTGCCCCGCGAAGGGGCCAGCCCAGGCAGCGGAGCAAGCTGGCACGGGCTGCGCCCGTGTTCGCGGGGCAAGCCCGCTCCCACAATGCCCGCACCCACAAATCCCATTCCCACATTCGAGGGCCGCATCAGCTAGGGCCCAGCAACGCCACCAACTCCCGGTACCTATGTGGGCTTGCCGTTTGAAGAGGTGGCCTGACGGTCTTGCGCAACATGCAGATGTTCACGAAAACCTTGTGGGAGCGGGCTTGCCCCGCGAAGGGGCCAGCCCAGGCAGCGGAGCAAGCTGGCACGGGCTGCGCCCGTGTTCGCGGGGCAAGCCCGCTCCCACAATGCCCGCACCCACAAATCCCATTCCCACATTCGAAGGCCGCATCAGCTAGGGCCCAGCAACGCCACCAACTCCCGGTACCTATGTGGGCTTGCCGTTTGAGGAGGTGGCCTGACGGTCTTGCGCAACATCCAGATGTTCACGAAAACCTTGTGGGAGCGGGCTTGCCCCGCGAAGGGGCCAGCCCAGGCAGCGGAGCAAGCTGGCACGGGCTGCGCCCGTGTTCGCGGGGCAAGCCCGCTCCCACAAAGCCCATTCCCACAAAGCCCATTCCCACATTGAGGGCCGCGTCAGCTACGGGGCCAGCAACGCCACCATCTCCCGGTACCCGCGCTGGCGCGCATGTTCCAGGGCGGTGACCCCGTCCTTGTCGGCAATCTGCCGGTCCGCACCCGCCGCCAACAGCCGCCGCACGATCTCCACATGGCGCGGGCCGCCATCGCCGAGGATCACCGCCTCCAGCAGCGCGGTCCAGTGCAGGCGGTTGAGGTGGTCGACGTCGACCCCAGCATCGATCAGCAGCTGCACGGTCTCCACGTGCCCGCGTTCGGCGGCGGGGATCAGTGCCGTGCCGCCGTAGCGGTTGGTGCTCTTGAGGTCGGCGCCATGGGCCAGGGTCAGGCGCAGGATGTCGTTCAAGCCGCGGGCACCGGCATACAGGTAGGGGCTGTCGTCGATGTTGTCCTTGGCGTTCACATCGGCACCGGCCTCGATCAATGCCTTGGCCGCCGCCACCTGGTTGGCGTGGGTGGCAACCAGCAGCGCGGTGCGGCCCTGGTCGTCGCGCAGGTTCACATCGGCGCCTTGCTCGAGCAGGCGCTGCAGGGTGGTGGTGTCGTTGTGCGCGGCGGCGTTGTGCATGGCGGGCGTCTCGGCGAAGGCAAGGCTGGTGAACAAGGCAAAGGCTAGCGCGGTAAGTGGCAAACGCATTTCGCAGGCTCCTGTAATGTCTGCCGCAATCCTAGAAAATGCACGGCAGGGGTTGAAGTTAAGAATGTGCATGACCCACAGTGCCGTGCTGAATAGTTAAAGCAGGAAGCCTACCCATGAATTTTCCGACGCCACTGCTCGCCGCCTTGTGCCTGGCCGCCACCAGCCATGGCGCCCTGGCCGACCAAGCGCTGCCGGCGCCGCCGGAAGCCCAGTCCGGCTACCGCAGCGGCCTTGAGCCGGTGCACGCCAGCCGGCACATGGCGGCGGCGGCCAACCCGCTGGCCAGCGAGGCGGGGCGGGCGATGCTGCGCGCCGGCGGCAGTGCCATCGATGCGGCGATCGCCATGCAAATGGTGCTGACCCTGGTCGAGCCGCAATCGAGCGGCATCGGCGGCGGTGGCTTCATCCTGTACTGGGACGGCGAGCAGGTGCAGGCCTACGATGGCCGCGAAACGGCGCCGGCAGCGGTCACCGAAGCGCTGTTCCTGCAACCCGACGGCACGCCGATGCCATTTCGCGCTGCACAGATCGGCGGCCGTTCGGTGGGCGTGCCGGGCGTACTGCGGGCCCTGGAAATGGCCCACGCACAGCACGGCAAGTTGCCCTGGCGCGAGCTGTTCAAGCCGGCCATCGAGCTTGCTCGCAATGGTTTCGCGCTGTCCGAGCGCCTGCATACCCTGGTCAGCGAAGACCCGTTCATCGCCGCTTCGCCGGCCATGGCGCGTTACTTCCTGGACAGCCAGGGCAAGCCGCTGGCGGTCGGCACCGTGCTGCGCAACCCCGAGCTTGCGCGCACCTTCGAGCAGCTGGCAGAGCAGGGCGTGGATGCCTTCTACCATGGCGAGATCGCCGAGGCGATGGTGGCCCAGGTGCGTGGCCATGCCAACGCCGGGCAGCTGACGCTGGACGATCTGCGCCAGTACCAGGCAAAGGCCCGCGACCCGGTATGCGGCCCCTACAAGGCCTGGCAGATCTGCGGCATGCCGCCGCCGTCCTCGGGTGGGGTCGGCGTGTTGCAGACCTTGGGCATCCTCGAGGCCGTGCAGCGCGCTTCAGCGCAACGCGACCTGGTCCATCAAGCGCCGCGCCAGGTGGCCTCGGCCGCCGGCCTGGAACCCACGCCGCTGGCGGTGCACCTGGTGGCCGAGGCCGAACGCCTGGCCTTCGCCGACCGTGCCCAGTACCTGGCCGACAGCGACTATGTGCCGGTGCCGCTCAAGGCGCTGATCGACCCGGCGTACCTGGCCGGGCGCGCCACGCTGGTCGGCGAGTACAGCATGAAGCGCGCCCGCCCGGGCACACCGCAAGGCGCCAACCTGGCGATGGCCCCGGACCGCTCGCCGCTGCGCATCTCCACCTCGCACCTGTCGGCCGTGGACGACAGCGGCCAGGCCCTGGCCATGACCACTTCGGTGGAGGCGGCATTCGGCTCGCACCTGATGGTCAAGGGCTTTTTGCTGAACAACCAGCTCACCGACTTTTCCTTCATCGCCCAGGAGAACGGCAGGCCCGTGGCCAACCGCGTCGAGCCCGGCAAGCGGCCGCTGTCGGCGATGGCGCCGACCCTGGTGTTCGCCCGCGACTCCGGTGAGCTGGTGGCCAGCCTCGGCTCCCCCGGCGGCTCGCAGATCATCGGCTACGTGAACAAGGCCCTGGTCGGCCTGCTGGACTGGAAGCTCGACCCGCAGCAGGCCGCCAACCTGCCCAACTTCGGCAGCCGCAATGGCGGCACCGAAGTCGAGAAGGAGCTAGCCAGCCCGGCATTGATCCGGCAGCTGGCGGCGTGGGGGCATGAGGTCACGCCACTGACCATGACCAGCGGCATGCAGATCATCCAGCGCAGCGCCGACGGCTGGTTGGGCGGCGCCGACCCGCGGCGCGAGGGCGTGGCGCTGGGCGACTAGGCGTGGTAGAAGTCAGCCTTGCCATTTGTAAGTTGAATACCAAGATGTCCATCAGCGTGAAATCGAATAGAGCCCTGTTCGACCTCGACCTGCTGCGCGCCATCGTCGTGGTGGCCGATTGCGGCAGCTTCACCACCGCCGCCACGCGCCTGCACTCGACCCAGTCGACCATCAGCCAGAAGGTGCGCCGCCTGGAGGACATGGTCGGCCACCGCCTGCTGGTGCGCGGCAACCGCGACGTGCTGCCCACCGACGCCGGGCAGACCTTGCTCGGCTACGCCCGGCACATGCTGGCGCTGAACGACCAGATGCTCGAAGCCCTGGCCGGGGCCATGGTCGGCGTCACCGTGCGTCTGGGCGTGCCCGAGGATTTCGTTGGCGGGCGCACCACCAACGCACTGTCGGCTTTCAACCGCCAGCACCCCCAGGTCAAGCTGGAGGTCACCAGCGGCCTGTGCCGCGACCTCAGCCAGGCCTACGACAACGGCGAGCTGGACCTGGTGCTGCTCAAGCAGCGGCGCAATACCCGCGAGGGCGTGGCGTGCTGGCCCGAACGTTTGCAGTGGATCGACAGTGCGCGTATTCCGGCCTTCGAACTCGACCCTATCCCGCTGGTGACCTTCCCGCCGCGGGGGCTGTACCGCGAGGACATGATCAGTGCCATCGAAGGCATGGGCCGGCGTTGGCGCATCAGCTTCACCAGCTCCAGCCTCAGCGGCATCCAGGCGGCGGTGGCCGATGGCATGGGCATCAGCCTGCTGCCGCCGCGCGCGGCCAGCGGTGAGCATCGGGTGCTGGGGGCTGCCCAGGGGTTGCCGGAGGTGGACAGCTACGAAATCGTCATCGTCCACCGGCCGACGGCGGATGTGATGGTCATGGCGTTGGCCGAGGTGATGACCGAGTTGCTGGCGGGCGGGGAGCTCTGATGCCTGTGCCGGCCCCATCGCCGGCAAGCCGGCTCCCACAGGGCTCTGTGGTGTACCTGTGGGAGCCGGCTTGCCGGCGATTGGGGCCACCACAACCCTCAAGGCATCCCCAACCACTGCGGCAGCGCCAGCGAAATGAACGGCACATAGGTCACCAGCACCAGGAACAGCAGCAGGATCGACAGCCACGGCAGCGCCGCGCGAATGGTCTGCCCCAGGGTCAGCCCGGTCACCGCCGAGGTCACGAACAGGTTCAGCCCCACCGGCGGGTGCACCAGGCCGATCTCCATGTTCACCACCATCACGATGCCCAGGTGAATCGGGTCGATGCCCAGCTTCATCGCGATCGGGAAGAAGATCGGCGCCAGGATCAGGATGATCGCCGACGGCTCCATGAAGCTGCCGGCCACCAGCAGCACCACGTTGACCATGATCAGGAAGCCGATCGGCGTCAGCCCCTCGGACAGCACCCACTGGGTGATCTGCTGGGGGATCTGCTCGGTGGTCAGCACATGGGCGAAGAGCATGGCGTTGGCAATGATGAACAGCAGCATGATGGTCAGCCGGCCCGACTCCAGCAGCACCTTGGGGCAGTCGCGCAGGCGCATGTCCTTGTACACGAACAAGGCGATGAACGCCGAATACACCGCCGCCACGGCCGCCGCTTCAGTGGGGGTGAAAATGCCGCTGTAGATCCCGCCAAGGATGATCACCAGCAGCAACAGCCCCCAGAACGCGCGCCGCGCGGTGCTCAGCCACTGGGCGAAACTGACCCGCGGCTGCGCCGGCAGCTTCTTGATCCGCGCCACGATGTAGATCGTCACCATCAGCGCCACGCCCAGCAGGATGCCGGGCACCACGCCTGCCATGAACAGCTTGCCCACCGAGGTTTCGGTGGCGGCCGAGTACACCACCATGACGATCGATGGCGGAATCAGGATGCCCAGGGTGCCGGCGTTGCAGATGATGCCCGCGCCGAACTCGCGTGGGTAACCGGAGCGCACCATGCCGGCCACCGCGATCGACCCCACCGCCGCCACCGTGGCCGGGGACGAGCCCGACAGCGCGGCGAACAGCATGCACGCCAGCACCGCGGCAATCGCCAGGCCGCCACGGATGTGGCCGACGCAGGCGTTGGCGAAGTCGATCAGGCGCTGGGCCACGCCGCCGGTGGTCATGAACGCACCCGACAGCAGGAAGAACGGGATGGCCAGGAAGGTGTAGCTATCGGAAGTTTCGAACAGCTTGATCGCCAGCGAGCTCAGCGAGTCCTGGCTGAACATCAAGATCGACAGCGCCCCCGACAAGCCCAGCGAAATCGCGATCGGCACGCCCAGGAACATGAACACGAACAACAGCAGGAACAGGCAGATGACCGTCATTGGTGGTGCTCCTCACCCGGGTTGGCCAGCTTGCTGGCTTCGGCGGCCTCGTCGGCCAGGCCCAGGCCGTATTGGCGGTGGGTGAACAGGCGGTAGAAGATCTCCAGGTAGCGCACGATCACCAGGGCGAAGCCCAGCGGCACGATCAGCGCGATATGGCCGATCTTGATGCCGTAGCGGTCGAGGTCTTCGGCGCCGATGCCGGCCACCAGCACCGCGCTCACCCACTTGATGCTCGCCACCAGGAACAACCCGGCATAGGCCAGGCAGCAGGCGCAGGCGAGCATCGCCAGCACCCGCTGCACCGGCTTGCGGGTGCGCCGCACCAGCACGTCGACGCCCAGGTGCCCGGCCGTGCGCACGCCATAGGCGATGCCGAAGAAGATCAGCCAGCCGAACAGCGCCTTGGTCAGGGCGATGCTCCAGGTCATTTCCTGGGCGTAGCCCATCAGGTGGTCGCCGATGCCCAGCAGCAGGTCGCTGGCCAAGGCCCAGTGGTCACTGAGGGTGTAGAACAGGGTGTAGAGGTTGTTCAGCGCCACGTAGAGGAAGGTCACCAGAGTCATGGCGGCCAGCAGGAAGGCGATCATGCCTTCCTCGAAATGCTCCCAGATGCGCCTGAGCGATTGCATAGGGTTTCTCCAGACAGAGAGAGGGCAGGCCACCCGGGGGCGGGTGGCCAGGGCAGGGCGCAGCAGGGGTCAGGACGGCTTGTTGGCGTCGTCGGCGGCCTTGATCAGGTCGGCGCCGATCTGCCCGGAGAACTTGTCCCACACCGGGCGCATCGATTCACGCCACTGCTGGCGCTGCTCGGCGGTGAGCGGGTCGATCTCGCTGGTCTTGGCGTCGAGGATCTTCTGCCGCGAGGTCTGGTTGAGCGCTTCGGCCTGCTTGTTCACCTCGACGGTGACCTCGTCGATGATCGCCTGCAGCTCGCCGCGCACATCCTCGGGCAGGCTGTTCCAGAACTTGGCGTTGGTGATCACCATGTAGTCGATCAGGCCATGGTTGGTCTCGGTGAAGTATGGCTGCACCTCGTTGACCTTCTGGCTTTCGTAGTTCGACCAGGTGTTCTCGGTGCCGTTGACGGTGCCGGTCTGCAGGCCCTGGTAGACCTCGGCGAAGCTCATCTTGCGCGGGTTGGCGCGGATGGCCTTGAACTGCTCCTCGAGCACGCTGGAGGCCTGCACGCGGAACTTCAGGCCACGGGCATCCTTGGGCAGGATCACCTTCTTGTTCGCCGACAGCTGCTTGAGGCCGTTGTGCCAGTAGGCCAGGCCACGGATGCCCTTGTCTTCCATCGAGGTCAGCAGCGCCTTGCCCTGCGGGCCTTGCTGGAAGCGGTCGACGGCAGCCAGGTCATCGAACAGGAACGGCAGGTCGAAGATCTGCACCTGCTTGTTGTAGTGCTCGAACTTGGCCAGCGACGGCGCCAGCATCTGCACGTCGCCCAGCAGCAGGGCTTCCATTTCCTTGCCGTCGCCGAACAGTGACGAGTTGGGGTAGACCTCGACTTTTACCTTGTCCTTGAGTTGCGGGTCGGCGGCGACCAACTTCTGGAACATCAGCGCGCCCTGGCCTTTGGGGGTGCTGTCGGCCACCACGTGGGCGAACTTGATGATGATCGGGTCGGCGGCCTGGGCCAGGCTCGCCATGGACACAGCAGCGGCGCAGAACAGCGCCTGGGTCAGCTTCAACATCGATGTCACCTCTGATTTATTGTTGTAGGAGGGTTGAGGGTAAAGATGGACCAATGGCTTGTGTGTGGAGAATCAGCATTTGTGTAAGGCGGCGTTCGGCTGGGGTGAACGCCAGCACCGGCCCTATCGCCGGCAAGCCGGCTCCCACAGGTACACCGCAGGCCCGCAGTTTTTGTGGGAGCTGGCTTGCCAGCGATGGGGGCGGCAGCTTCAACCCCGTTGCCCGGCCAGCAACCGCTGCGCGCGCAACACCACCGGCGCATCCACCATCTGCCCCTCCAGCTGGAACGCCCCGGCGCCATTGGCCGCCTCGCTGGCAGCCACCACCTTGCGCGCCCAAACCAGCTCATCGGCACTCGGCGCCAGCGCCGCATGGATCACCGCCACCTGCCTTGGGTGAATGCACAGCGCCCCGCCATAGCCCATGTCGTAGGCATGGCGCATCGCTCGCTGCAAGCCTTGGGCATCGTCGATCGCCGGGTACACCCCATCCAAAGGCGCCAATAACCCCGCCCCCCGCGAATGCAGCTGCACTGCCATGCGCGCCTGGTCGAGAAACTGCCGGGCCGCCGCGCTTTCGGTGTTCAGGTCCAGGTCCAGCGCCAGGTCCAGGCTGCCGAACGACAAGCGCTCGACACCTTCGGCCTGGGCAATCTGCGGCAACGCCAGCAGCCCCTTGGCGCTCTCGATGATCGGCCACACCGGCTTGCCGGCATGGCGCGCCACGGCCACTTGCGCCGCGTTCTCGACCTTGGGCAGCAACAGCCCGGCCACACCTGGGTGCTGCGCGCAGAACGCCAGGTCAGCACGGTGCTGCGCATGCTGCGGGGCATTGACCCGCACCCACACGGCCGCTTGCGGCGTAGCTTCAAGAAACGCCGCCAGGTGCTCGCGGGCCTGCTGCTTCAGCGGCTCCTCCACCGCATCCTCGAAGTCGACGATGACCGCATCGGCCCCCGCCGCCAGCGCCTTGGCAAACCGCTCGGGCCGGCTGCCGGGCACGAACAGCGCCGAACGCACCCGGCTCATACCACACCGCCCGCAGCCAGGTCGGCTTGCTCGCCTGCGCTGAAACCCAGCTCGGCGAGGATGCCCTGGGTGTGCTGCCCCAGCGCCGGCACGGCGTCCATGCGCGGGGTGAAGGCGCCATTGCGCCCCGGTGGCAGCAACGCCGGCAGCTTGCCGGCCGGGCTGTCCACTTCGCGCCAGCCATCGCGGGCCTGCAGCTGCGGGTGCTGCCACACCCCGTGCATGTCGTTGACCCGGGCATTGGCGATCTGCGCCTGCTCCAGGCGCGCGACCACCTCGTCCAAAGGCAGGCTGGCAAAGCCATCGATGATGATCTGGCGCAGCACGTCGCGGTTTTCCGAGCGCTTGAAGTTGGCGCTGAAGCGCTCATCGCTGGCCAGTGCCGGGTCGAGCAGCACCTTCTCGCAGAACACCGCCCATTCCCGCTCGTTCTGCAGGCCGAGCATGATCGTGCCGCCACCGCCGGTGGGGAACGGCCCGTAGGGGTAGATGGTCGAGTGCGCAGCGCCGGCACGCGGCGGCGGTGACGCGCCGTCGTAGGCGTAGTACATGGGGTAGCCCATCCACTCCACCAGGCTTTCCAGCATCGACACGTCGATGCGGCTGCCGATGCCGGTCTTGCCGCGCAGCATCAGCGCCGACAGCACGCCGGTGTAGGCATACATGCCCGCCGCGATGTCGGCGATCGAGCAGCCGGCCTTGGCCATTTCGTTTTCGCCCGGGCCGCCGGTCACCGAGAGAAAGCCGCCTTCGCTCTGGATCAGCAAGTCGTAGGCCTTTTTCTTTTCATACGGGCCGCCTTCGCCGTAGCCGGAGATGTCGCACACGATCAGCTGCGGAAAGCGCGCATGCAGGGCTTCGAACGACAGCCCCATGCGCGCCGCCGCACCCGGCGCAAGGTTTTGCACCAGCACGTCGGCCTTGGCCAGCAGCGCGTCGAGGATGCCGCCGGCGGCCTCCTGCTTGAGGTCGAGGGTGAGGCTTTCCTTGGAGCGGTTGGTCCACACGAAATGCGAGGCCAGGCCGTCGACGCGCTGGTCGTAGCCACGGGCGAAGTCGCCGCTGCCGGGGCGTTCGACCTTGATCACGCGGGCGCCGAGGTCGGCCAGCTGGCGGGTGCAGAACGGCGCGGCGATGGCGTGTTCCAGGCTGATGACGGTGATGCCGTCGAGCGGGCGGGGTGATGCTTGAGTCATGGGGTCACCTCAGTGCAGGTCGGCCAGGGAGCGGGCATCGCGCAATTGCCACACGCGCTCGATCAATGCCAGGCCCTGGGCCGGGCTGCGCGCGCCGGAGAAGGCCAGCAGGCGCTGGAACTTGGCTTCCAGCTCCGGGCGCGACAGGGTATTGCCGGGGTCGCCCTTGGGCTCGTCGATGGCCGCGTGGAAGCTGCGGCCATCGTTGCAGGTGACCTCGACCCGGCCCAGCCAGCGGGCCGGGTAGGCGGCGTCCACTTCAGGGTCCAGCTGCATCTGCACCTTGTCGCGAAACGCCGCCACCTGCGCATCGTTCAAGGCCAGGTCGCGAAACTCCAGCAGCTGCGCGCTGCCGTGCACGGCGATCAAGCCGAGCACGGTGCCCATGGAGAACTTGGCCTGGTGCACCGTGGTGGGCGTGGTGACCCGGCCCAGCACATCGATCGCGCCCTGGTGCACGCGGGTGACCACCTTGGCGATATCGCCATGGCCCAGGCCTTCACGCGCCATCAACTGCAACAGCGCATCGGCGGCGGGGTGGGTGTGGCGGCACGAGGCATGGAACTTGAACGAGGTTTCCACCAGCGCCCAGCGCGTGCCCAGGCGGTCGCTCAGACGCGCCGGGTCGGCATCGCTGGACATGCCGGCGGCCAGGCCTTGCTCGCCTTCGAGGATATTGCGCGCCCCGCTCAGGCCATCGGCGGTCAGGTACGCGGCCAGCAGGCCGTCGGCGGCGGCCTTGGCGGTGTGCAGCTGCTTGGAGTCGGCCGCGTCGCGCAAGAATTCCCACAGGCCGGCCGCCTGGGTGCCGGCGCTGCCGAGCAGGTTGATGAACTGCTCCCGATCGAAGCCCAGTAGCTTGCCCACCCCGACCGCTGCGGCCAGGGTGCCGACCGTGGCGGTGGTGTGGAAGATGCGGTAGTGCGAGCGGCCGAGGAACTCACCGATGCGGATGCCCGCCTCATAGCCGGCCACCGCCGCCAGCAGCAGGTCCTGGCCGGACTTGCCCAGGTCCTGGGCGGCTGCCAGCACGGCGGAGAACACCACGGTGGCGGGGTGCAGCACGGAGCTGTTGTGCAGGTCGTCCTGCTCCACCAGGTGCGAGGCGGCGCCGTTGACCAGGGCGGCGAAGTAGGGCGAAGAGGTGCCTCCGCTGGTCAACACCCGCGCACGGCCCTGGGCCGGGCCCATGCGCTGGGCATAGCGCTCGAACAGCGGAATCGGGTGCGCACCCTGGCTGGCCAGGGCCGAGCCCAGCCAGTCGAGGAACAGGTCTTCGGTGCGGTCCAGCACGTGGCCGGGGATCTGGGCGTAGCGCAGGTCGGCAAGGAAGCCTGCGAGCGCGTGGGTATGCTGCATGTTCAGGCCCTCAGAAGCTGCGCGGCAGTTCGAGCAGGTGCTCGGCCACGTAGGACAGGATCAGGTTGGTGGAGATCGGCGCCACCTGGTACAGGCGGGTTTCGCGGAACTTGCGCTCGACGTCGTATTCGCAGGCGAAGCCAAAGCCGCCGTGGGTCTGCAGGCAGGCGTTGGCAGCTTCCCAGGAGGCCTTGGCGGCCAGGTACTTGGCCATGTTGGCGCTGGCACCGGCGTTTTGCCCGCTGTCGTACTCGGCGCAGGCGCGCCAGCGCATCAGGTCGGCCGCCTCGATTTCGATATGGGCCTCGGCGATGGGGAACTGCACGCCCTGGTTCTGCCCGATCGGGCGGCCGAACACCACGCGGTCACGGGCGTACTGCGCGGACTTTTCGATGAACCAGCGGCCGTCGCCGATGCATTCGGCGGCGATCAGCGTGCGCTCGGCGTTGAGGCCGTCGAGGATGTACCTGAAGCCTTTGCCTTCTTCGCCGATCAGGCTGCTGGCCGGAATCCTGAGGTTGTCGAAGAACAGCTCGTTGGTCTCGTGGTTGACCATGTTGGCGATCGGCTGCACGGTGAGGCCGTTGCCGATGGCTTCGCGCAGGTCGACCAGGAAGATCGACATGCCTTCGGACTTCTTCTTCACCTCGGCCAGCGGCGTGGTGCGCGCCAGCAGGATCATCAGGTCGGAGTGCTGGATGCGCGAGATCCACACCTTTTGGCCGTTGATCACGTACTCATCGCCCTGGCGCACGGCGGTGGTCTTGATCTTGGTGGTGTCGGTGCCGGTGGTGGGCTCGGTCACGCCCATCGACTGCAGGCGCAGCTCGCCGCTGGCGAGCTTCGGCAGGTACTGGCGCTTCTGCTCCTCGCTGCCATGGCGCAGCAGGGTGAACATGTTGTACATCTGCCCGTGCACGGTGCCGGAGTTGCCGCCGCAGGCGTTCACTTCTTCGAGAATCACCGAGGCCTCGGCCAGGCCCAGGCCGGAGCCACCATATTGCTCGGGGATCATCGCCGACAGCCAGCCGGCGTCGGTCATGGCTTTGACGAAGGCCTGCGGGAAGCTTTTTTCTTCATCGATCTTGCGCCAGTAACTGGCGTCGAATTCGGCGCACAAGGCGCGCACGCCTTCGCGGATGGCAGTGAGGTCATCGCTGTCGTACGTATGCATGCGGGTGTTCTCTGTCGGGTATCAGTCGAAAAGCACGTCGGCGCTCTGTGCCACGCCATCGGCATTGCCGGCCCATAGCTGGGCCTGGCCAGGCGCGCTGATGCGCCCGGCCACCGCAAAGGGCGTGGGCACGGTCAGCGGGCGCACGCCGCGGTAGGCGAAGTGGCGCACCTGCTTGCCGGGGTTGGCGCGGATGAACGCGCGCAGGTTCAAGGTGGCGATCATCGGGCCGTGCACCACCAGGCCGGGGTAGCCTTCGGTGTCGGTGACATAGGGGTGGTCGTAGTGGATGCGGTGGCCGTTGAAGGTCACCGCGGAGTAGCGAAACAGCAGGGTCGGGGTGGGCACGACGGTTTCCTGCCAGTCGCCGGGCGCCTCGGCAGCGGCGCTGGTCAGCTTGGGCGGGTTGGGCTCGCGGTAGACGATGTCCTGCTCCTCGCGCACGCAGAGCTGGCCGTGCTGCGAGTAGTCGTGGCGCACGGTGACGAACAGCAGCGCGCCGGTGCGGCCGTGCTTTTCCTCGATGTGCACGATGGTCGACAGGCGATGGGCCTCGGCGCCGACCTTCAGCGGGGCGATGAACTCGACCCGCCCACCGGCCCACATGCGGTTGCGGTTGTCTGCCGGGGGCAGGAAGCCGCCACGGGCCGGGTGGCCGTCGCCGCCCAGTTGCGCCTCGGCCACCGGCTCCTGGAAGAAGCACCACATCCACAGCGCGGGCAGCGCTTGGCCGACGGCGGGGGCGGTTTCGCCGAAGGTGGCGGCAATGCGCTTGATCAGGTTGCGGCTGAGCTCATCGACGGCCTCTTGCGTGCGGCCGATCCAGGCGCTGTAGTCGATGGGCGGGGGGGAAGCAGTCATAACCATGGGCCTCTGCATTTGTTGTTATGGACCGATCATGCGAGGCGCCTGGCATTCTGTGAATTTGCATTTGTGTAAGGCAGCGTTCATGTATGCTGAACGCCATGTTTTTGCCTGTACTGGCCTCATCGCCGGCAAGCCGGCTCCCCCAGGTGCCGGGATGAGGCCAGTGACCACCAGCGGAGCCTCACATGCATTTCGACCTGGCAGACCTGCGGCTTTTCATCCACATCGGCGAATCGCCGAGCCTGACCCAGGGCGCACGCCGGGCGTTCCTCTCGCCGGCCGCCGCCAGCGCGCGGATCAAGGCGCTGGAGGCGCAGCTCGACACGCGCCTGCTGTACCGCGACAGCCGTGGCGTGGAACTGACCCCGGCGGGGCACAAGCTGTTGACCCACGCCCGCCTGATCATGCGCCAGGTGGACTACCTGAAAGCCGAGTTCACCCAGTTCGGCACCGATTCGGCCGGGCATATCCGCATCTTCGCCAACACCACGGCGGTCACCGAGTTTCTCCCCGAAGTGCTGGCCGGCTTTCTCGCCAAGCGCCCCGGGGTAACGGTCGACCTGCAGGAGCGCCTGTCGCGCGACATCGTGCGCGGCGTGCTCGATGGCAGCAGCGACATGGGCATCATCGCCGGGCCCGTGGAGGCCAGCGGCCTGCAGGTGATGCACTTCAGCACCGACCGCCTGGTGCTGATCGTGCCGGTGGGCCATGAGCTGGCCTCGCGCACGCAAGTGACGCTCAAGCAGACGCTGGCGTTCCAGCACATCGGCCTGCACGAGGGCAGCACCTTGCTGAGCTTTTTGCGCGACCACGTCGAGCGCATGGGCCTGAACCTTTCGCTGCGTATCCAACTGTCCAGCTTCGAGGCGATCTGCCGGCTGGTGGAGGCGGGGGTGGGCATCGGCATCCTGCCCGAGTCGGCGGCGCTGCGGCACAGCCAGACCATGAACTTGGTCACCATCAGCCTCGACGAGCCGTGGGCGGTGCGTGAGCGCAGCATCCTGGTGCGCGAGCTGGACGCGCTGCCGGGCACGGTGCGGGCGCTGATCGCGACCTTGATGCCCGATGGCGCGGTGCAGGCCTGACAAACGTTAGAAGAACGTGCGCTGGGCCTTGAGCGTGACCACGCTCTCGCAGTAGCTGTTCATGCCCGCGTAGGCCTCGCAGCCACCGCCACTCAAGTCGGAGTTGCTGTAGATCAGGTTGAGGTCCAGCCCAAGCCAGGGGCGCGAGAGCTCCAGCGACCAGTCGGAAAACCCGTTTACCTGGCTGCCGTCGCCGATGGTGAACGGCGTGCCCAGGCGATGGTGGGCGAGTTTTACGGTGAGGTCGACGTTGAACAGCGGCAGCCGGCCAAGGTCGGCGAACAGGGTGCCGGTGCGGTTGCCCGGGTTGTCGCGCAGGGCCCCGCCGAAGCGGCTGCCGAGCACCGAAATGCCGCCGTACAAGGCATAGCTGTCGGCGTTGGCGATGTTCGGCTGGCTGTAGTGGATCAGCCCCACCTCGTAGCCCAGGGTGCTGTCGAAGTGGTGCTTGTAGCCCAGGTAGTTGTCCAGGCGCAGGGTAGAGTCGGGCGTCACGCCCATGCTCGGTGCGTACTGGCCGATGTACCAGCCGCTGGGGTGGCTGAGGTCCAGGCCGCCGTGGAAGGCGCCGAGCGCGGTCGGCGAGATCAGCCCCTGGGCCATGCTGCGCGAAGGGGTGGTGCCGAGGGTGAAGTCGAAGTCGCCGAGCTGGCGCTGGATCTGCTGCGCCAGCAGCGCCGGGCTGAACAGCAGGGCCGCACTCAGTATCAGCAGGGGCCGGGTCATGGTCACCGTCCTGGGAAGCTTGCACTTGAGCGGCAAAGGATACCTGCCCAGGCCGGCGACGAAAACCTTGGGGCCTGTTTCAGAGCGGCTGGGCGATTTCGATCAGGTTGAGGTCTGGGTCGCGCACGTACACCGAAAGAATCGGCCCGGTCGCCCCGGTACGGGGCACCGGCCCCTCGATGATCGGCCACTGCGCCTGCAGCAGGTGCTCGATCACCTGCTCAAGGCCCACCCGGGTGATGAAGCACAGGTCCAGGGCGCCCGGCACCGGCAGGTGGGCCTTGGGCTCGAACTCCTTGCCGCGCACGTGGATGTTGATCTTCTGGTTGCCATACAGCAGCGCCAGGCGGCCGGCGCCGAAGGTTTGCAGTTGCATGCCGAGCACGCGGGTGTAGAAGTCGGTGCAGGCATCGACGTCGCAGGTGGTGAGTACCAGATGGTCCAGGTGATCGATCATGGGCTACCTCAAGGCGTGGGGACTGACGTCGCGCAGTCCGGCCCGGGCCATCATAGTGCACTGGGCCACGCTTTCGACAAGCCCGCGTGTGGAACGCCCAGCCTTTGCTACCCTTACATTCCACGCGGTTTGACCCCAAGGGGAACTGTGATGCGCAGGCCATTGCTCTACGTCGTGACGGCTGTGCTTTGCCTGGGAGGCGTTGGCGCCTACTTGCTGGCGCGAAACCCTGCAACCCCCGCAGCCCCCGCACCTGCAGCGCCCGTTGCCGCTGCGCCAGTGGCGGCGCCGCCAGCCCCACCACCCCCGGCCGCCGAGGCGCCAGCGCCCAAGCAGGCGGTGTTCGACCAGGCGCAACTTGCCCAGATGATGGCGCCGATTGCCCTCTACCCCGATGCGCTGCTGGCCCAGGTGCTGATGGCCAGCACCTATCCCGGCGAGGTGACCGAGGCGGTGGCCTGGTCCAAGGCCAACCCCAAGGCCCAGGGTGACGACGCGGTCAAGCAGGTGGCCCAACAGCCCTGGGACCCGAGCGTGCAAGCCTTGGTGGCGTTCCCCCAGGTGCTGGCGCTGCTCGGCCAGGACCCGGTCTGGGTGCAGCGCATGGGCGATGCGTTCCTGGCGCAGCCTGACGAGGTGATGGCCGCGGTGCAGAGCCTGCGCCAACAAGCCAAGGCGGCCGGCAACCTGCAGAGCAACCAGTACCAGAACGTCACGGTCAAGGTCGCCGCGCCCGCCGCCAGCGCAGGCTCGGCCAGTGCCCCGGCCAGCAGCACGTCGAACATCATCATCGAGCCCGCCAACCCCCAGGTGGTGTACGTGCCCAGCTACAACCCGACCACCACCTACGGCACCTGGGCCTACCCCGCGTCGCCGCCGGCCTACTACCCGCCATCGCCCTTGTACACCGCCGGCACCGCGCTGATGGCGGGGCTGGCCTTCGGCACCGGCGTTGCCATCGTCAATTCGCTGTGGGGCGACTGCGACTGGGATGACCACGATATCGACGTGAACGTGAACCGCTACAACAACATCAATGCCAACAACCGCATCGGCAACAACCAGGGCAAGTGGCAGCACAACGCCGTGCACCGCGACGGCGTGCCCTACCGCGACAGCCGCAGCCGCGAGCAATTCGGCCGCCAGCTGGACGGTGCCAGCCAGCGCGCGGCCTTCCGGGGCGACGATGCCCAGCGCGCCGAGGCCCGTGACCGCGCCCGTGGCTCGATGGACCGGGCCGGTATCGAGCGGCCGGCCAACGTCAACCAGGATGCCCGTGACCGCGCCCGTGCCTCGCTGGACCGGGCCGGCATCGAACGGCCCGCCACCAGCAACCTCGAAGCGCGCGACCGGGCGCGCGAGGCGCGGGCCGAGCAGCCGCGCGTGGCAGACCGCCGCCAGGACACCCGCCCCAGCCGCGACAACCTGCAGGCGAGAAACCAGAACCCGCAGCTCAACCAGCGCCGCCAAGGCGAAGGCCAGGCACGCCAGCAGCGTGATATCCGGCCCAACAATGCCGCCGGCAGGGCGCGCAACAATGCCTTCGATGGGGTCCGTTCGCCTTCGCGCACCAGCGCCCAGGCCAACCGCGGCCGTGTCAGCCAGCAGCTTGCCCAACGGCCGAACAACGCGCGCGCCTCGGGGCACACCATTTCCCGGCCCAGCGCGCCTGTGCGCCGCGGTGGTGGCGGAGGAGGCCGTCGATGAAACGCATGAGCATGCTTGCCCCCGTGTTGTTGGCCATGGCGGTGGCCTGGCCGTGCTGGGCCGCGACCCAGGAAGCCTTCCCGACCCCGGAAAAGGCCGTGGAGTCGCTGGTCGCCGCGCTGGGCACGGAGCACGCCGACGAAGCGCGCCTGGCCCAGTTGTTCGGTGAAGACTGGCGCACCTACATCCCCCGCGAAGGGGTGCAGCGCAGCGACGTGGATGCCTTCCTCAAGCAGTACCACGAGCAGCACCAGATCCAGGCCCAGGGCGATACCAAGGCCATCCTCGCGGTGGGCAGCGAACACTGGACCCTGCCCATCCCGCTGGCCAAGGCGGCCAACGGCTGGCACTTCGACCTCAAGGCCGGCAGTGCCGAGATCCGCGCCCGGCGCATCGGCCGCAACGAGCTGGGCGCCCTGCAATCGGTGCTGGCCTACCACGATGCGCAGATGGACTACGCCGCCAAGGACCGCAACGGCAACGGTGCGCTGGAGTACGCGCAGCACATCTTCAGCACCCCCGGCAAGCACGATGGCCTGTACTGGGAAGACGAAGCCGATGGCGAGGTGAGCCCGCTGGGGCCGCTGTTCGGCCAGGACCGGGTCGGTGACGACTGGTACGGCTACCACTTCCGCATCCTCGATGGCCAAGGCCCCTCGGCCCCCGGTGGCGCCTACAGCTACCTGATCGGCGACCAGATGAGCCGGGGGTTTGCCCTGATCGCCTGGCCCGCCAAGTACAACGACACCGGGGTAATGAGCTTCATGATCAGCCATGACGGCCAGGTCTTCGAGAAAGACCTCGGCCCGCAGAGCGACAAGCTGGCCAAGGCCATGAAGCGCTTCGACCCGGATGACAGCTGGAAAGAGGTGACCGAAGACGCCAGTGATTGAGCCGCGCTAGCGGCCCAGCAACTGCCCCAGCAGCCACTGCCCGGCGGGCCCCAGCGCACGTTGCCGCGACCAGGCCGCGTCCATGGCCACCCGCCGTGGGTAGCCCGCCACCGGCAACTCCACCAGGCCCGTGCCAAAGCGCGCCACCAGCGCGGTGGGCAGCTCTGCCCAGCCAAAGCCGCGCACCGCGAATTCCAGCAGCGTCAGGTAGTCCGGCGCCGACCAGGCCTGGCCGCGGCCATGGTGCAGGCTCGGCGCGTAGGTCTTCATGTACAGCTGGCGCTCGCTTTGCAGGTCCTGTGGCTGCAGCATCGGGCGTTTCGCCAAAGGGTGATCGCAGCTCACGTAGAGCCTGAATTCGGCCTGCTCGGGCAAGCGCGCCACCTGCACGTCGGCGGGGTAGTGCTGCTGGGCGGCGAGGATGCCGATCTGCGCCAGCCCCTGCTGGACCAGTTCGACCACATCGGCGTCTTCGGAGGGGCCCCAGCGCAGTTCGGTGTGGGGGTACAGTTCGGCGAACAGGCTCATCGCCGCCCCTTGCGAGGCCACGCTGTAGCTGTCCGACATCACCACCGACAGCAGCGGCTCGACCTGGCCGGCCAGGCGCACGGCCAGGGCATCGAGGCGCGCGCTGGCATCGAGGATCGCCTCGACGTGGCCCAGCACCTGGCGCCCGGCGGCATTGAGGGTGGGGTGGCGGCCGGCGCGGTCGAACAGCGGGCAACCTACGTCGGCCTCGAAGTTGGCGATGGCGATGCTGATAGTCGACTGGCTCTTGCGCAGCTTGCGCGCCGCTGCGGAGAACGAACCGAGGGCGGCGGCTTCGACGAAGGCGACCAGAGCTTCAGGCGAGTAGCGCATAGGTATGGGGCAAACCGATAGGTAATGTGCTGCGAGTATCGGTTCCATCAACGTAAAAGTGAAGGGCGCATCCGTGCGCCGTCAGTGCCTGCAGGCGGCGCGTACCTCGCGGGCGGTGCAGCCGAAGTATTGGCGAAATGCCCGGGTGAACTGCGCCTGGTCGGCAAAGCCGCAACGAAACGCCAGTTCGCCAATCGGCAGGTGGCATTGCGGGTCGCGCAGTTGCCGGTGCACCGCCTCCAGGCGCTGCTGGCGCACCCATTCACCCAGGGTAAAGGCGGTGCTGGCGAACAGCTTGTGCAGGTAACGCAAGGAAAGCCCGCAGGCGCTGGCGATGGCTGGCGGCGACAGCTCGGGGTCGGCCAGGTTCTGCAGCACGTAGTGCTCCACCCGGGTCAGGTGCAGGGTGCTGAGGTTGGACCCTTCACTGCCCAGCACACGCTCGTCCTGCTGCAGCGCCAGCAGCAAGGTGGCCATGGCCTGCTCCAGCAGCAGGTGGCGGGCAACCAGCGGGTTGGCGTCGAAATGCCGGGCACACAGGTCCAGCTGCTCGACGAAGATCTGCCCCAGCCCCTGGGTGGCATCGAAACAGTGGCGGGTGTAGCGCCGGTGCCCGCGCAGGTGGCCCTTGAAGGCACTTTCCGGAAGCTTGAGCACCCACAGGTCGTTTTCGGCGCCGTAGTGGAAGCGATACGGGGCATCGCCGCGCTCGACGATGAAGCCGCCGGGGCGGCAGCTGAGCTGGTGGCCGTCCTGTTCGAAGTGCACCTCGCTGCGGCTGGGCACGGTGACCAGGTAGAACGCCTCGCGGTCCTGGCCCACCTGCGCCTTGCTGCGCGAATAGCCCAGCCGGCTCGAGCGCAGGCGCGACAGGCTGCAGGCGGTGCTGGGTGTGCTCCAGCGTTGCAGGTGGCCATCGAAGGGTTGCTCGGCGGCGAACGCCAGGCTTAAAGGGAAGTAGGTGTCGCTGACGGCTTCGGCCCAGCGCGCCTGGCGCTCGGGCAAGGCCCAGCTGTGGGTGGAGATTTCGGTCGGCATGGTCGGTCCTTTTTCAAAGAGGGCAGCATTGAAAAAAGGAACTGCTGGCAAGCTACTCAAGCAGCTCTTGTTATTGTGCACGCCACCCGGCAGCGCGAGGCTGCCGGGCGGGTACGAGCGCCGACCACTGTATCAGGCGACAGGTGTCAGCCGGTAGGTCGCCGAGGGTTCCAGGCAGGCCTGCCAGCCCGGCGGCACGACGATGTTGGTGGTGTCTTCTTCGATCACGCAAGGGCCGCGCACGGTTTGCCCCGCCAGCAGGTGGCTACCGTTGAACACCGGCGTTGCCTGCCACGGGCCATCGGCGCTGAAGCGCATCGGCCGCTGGCCCTGCGCGGTGGCCACGGCGGCTTCGGCAGGAGCTTGCAGCAGCGGCTGGGGCGGGCGCGGCAGGTGGCCGATCACCGAACATTCCAGGTTGACCAGCTCTACCGGGCTGCCCGGCTCGCTGTAGGAGTACAGGGTCTGGTGGCGCTGGTGGAACGCCTCGATCAGCGCGCCAAGGCCGTTGCTGTCCAGCGCATCTTCCTGCCACTCCACGCTGCACTCGTGGATCTGCCCGGCGTAGCGCATCTCCAGGGTGTAGTGGCAACTGCTGGCCTGGTCGCCGAAGCCGTCTTCGCGCAGGTTGGCCATACCCTGCTGGCGCAGCTCGGCCAGCGTGCGGTTGAGCAGCGCCAGGTCGGCGTGCGCCGCGTCCAGGCGCATCGACAGGCTGGTGAGCTGGTCGTAGCGCACATCGGACAGGATCTGGCCAAAGGCGCACAGGCCCGAGGCCACCTTGGGGATCAGCACGGTGCGCATGCCGATTTCCTCGGCCAGGCGCACCACGTGCATGCCTGCCGCGCCGCCGGCACCGATCAGGGCGAAATCACGCGGGTCGTGGCCGCGCTCGATGGAGACGCGGCGAATGCCGTTGACCATGTTCAGGTTGACCAGGGTGATGATGCCCAAGGCGGCGCGCTCCACGCTGATGCCCAGCGGTTCGGCGACCTTGCTGCGGATGGCCTCGAGCGCGGCCTGGCGGTTCAGGCGGATGCTGCCGCCCAGCAGCGCGCCGTCGGCCAGGTAGCCCAGCACCAGGTTGGCATCGGTCACCGTCGGCTCGCTGCCGCCCTTGCCGTAGCACACAGGCCCCGGCGTGGCGCCGGCGCTGCGCGGGCCGACCTGGAGCATGCCCAGGGTGTCCAGCGAGGCGATGGAGCCACCGCCGGCGCCGAGGGTTTCCACCTGGATCATCGGCACGCCGATGCGCTGGCGCAAGAAGTCCACGTCCTTGCTGAAGTTGGTGCGCCCGGCGTTGGTCAGGGTGATGTCGAACGAGGTGCCGCCCATGTCCACGGTGATGACGTTGTCGATGCCGAACGGCTTGCCCACCGCCAGGCCGGCCTGGGGGGCCGAAGCCGGGCCTGAGTTGATCGCGTTGACCGCCCGTTCGCGCATCAGGTGGCCGGGGGCCAGCCCGCCGTTGGACTGGAAGTAGCGCACCGGCTGGTGAGCGCCGAGCTCTTCGAACAGCGCGTCGATGCGCGCCACGTAGCGGGCCATCACCGGGCTCAGGTAGGCGTTGACCACGGTGGTGGAGGTGCGGGTGTACTCGCGGATCTGCGGGAACACCTCGACACCAGTACAGACGAACACCCCCGGCAGCGCGGCGCGCACCAGCTCGGCGGCGCGCTGTTCATGGCGGGGGTTGCGCACCGACCACAGGAACGAAATGGCCACCGCCTCGACGCCCTCGGCGCGGAAGTACTCGATGGCCTGGTGCACGGCCTGTTCGTCCAGCGGGCTGTGCTCGCGGCCATCGCCCAGGATGCGCCCGCCGATGGGCCGGCGCAGGTGCCGCGGCGCCAGCATGAACGCCGGCGGGTAATGGGCGTCGTAGCGGTGGCCTTCTTCTTTGTGGCCCAGGCGGATTTCCAGGCTGTCCTCGTGGCCTTCGGTGCACAGCAGGCCGACCTTGACCCCGGTGCGCTCGATCAGCGCGTTGAGGGCCACGGTGGTGCCGTTGATGCACAAGTCGCAGTTGGCGATCACCTGGGCCGGGCTGAGCCCGGTGGCGTCGGCGATCTGTGCAAGCCCGGCGCGGATCGCCAGGGTGCCGTCGTGCGGGGTGGAGGGGGCCTTGAACAATTGCACGCCGCCGTCGCGGTCGGCCAGGATGAAGTCGGTGAAGGTGCCGCCGGCGTCGATGCCCAGGCGATATTGGTTGCGCATGTTGAGTCTCCGGTCAGAGCTGGCCGCGGGCAGCGTGGGTGGCGATTTCGTCGAGTTGGCCGTCGGCGTCGACGATCACCCGGTAGTCCAGGGCCGCGCCCTGGGGCGAGACCAGGCCGTTGCGCAGGTCTTCGAGCACCGCTGCCAGCGGCCGGCGCAGGGGGTCGCCATACCCGCCGCCGCCCGGGTTGATGTTGATGATTCGCTCGCCCGGTTGCAGGGTCAGCATCGGGTTCTGCAGGTAATGGTCTTCCTGGCCGTCGGCATGGCGGTGGATCAGCCGCCCAAGCTTGGGCTGCAGCAGGCCGTTGCGTGCGCCTGCGGCGCCTGCGGTGGGCAGCTGGCGGCCTTCGCCGAAGCCGACCACGGTCATGGCGTGTTCCAGCGGCTCGATCTCCAGCCGGGTGCCGGAGCCGCCGCGGTACTCGCCGGCGCCACCGCTGTCGGCCATCAGGCTGTAGCGGTGGATCAGGATCGGGTAGGCGTGTTCGAGCAGCTCGATGTCGCCGCTCATCAAGGCGCCGAAGCAGCACAGCGGCCCGCAGGCATGCCAGCCGTCCATCACCTGGTTGGCGCCGGCGCCGGAGATGATCGATGCCAGCACCATGGTCACGTATTCGCTGTTGCCGTTACGCGGGTCGTGGCCGGCGATGTTGATGCCGCTGGTGTGCCCCCAGGAAGCGGTGACCCGCTGCGGCGAGGCCTGCTCCAGGGCGGTGCGCACGGCATCGGCCAGGGTTTCCATCGGCGTGGTGGTGCAGTTGACGTGGGGCGCAGGTTCGGCGGCGTTGCACAAGGTGCCCTTGGCGCCGACATCCACGCTCACGCAGCGGTACAGGCCTTCGTTGTAGGGCGGTGCGACCTGGGCGAACATCATCAGGCCCAGGTATACGCCCGAGACTGAGTTGCCTTCGTAGGAGTTGATGAAGTAGGGCACCTGGGGCGGGCTTTCGATGCGCACGTGCGCCGTTTCGCCGCGGATTTCCACGTGGGCGGTGATCGCCAGTTCGCCCAGCCCAGGGCCCGAGTCTTCGAGCACCGCGGTGCCGCTGTAGTGGCCGTCGGGGACCTCGCGCAGCAGGGCGCGCATGTGCCGGTCGGCCATGTTCTTCAGCTCGGCGATGCACGCCCGCACCTGCGCCACGCCGTACTTGTCCAGCAGCTCCAGCAGGTGCCGCTCGCCGACCTTGCAGGCGCCGTACTGGGCGTTGAGGTCGCCTTCCTGATAGGGGCGGGCGCGCATGTTGGTGAGCATGAAGTTGATCACGTCCTCACGCCGCTTGCCCCGTTCCCACAGCTTGACCGGCGGGATGCGCAGGCCCTCGGCGTAGATCTCCTTGGCATCGGGGTTGTAGCCGGCCGGTACCGGGCCGCCGATATCGGTCAGGTGGCCCTTGCACACGGTCCAGAACACCAGCTCGCCCTGGTAGAACACCGGCTTGTACATGCAACAGTCGAGGATGTGGCTGCCTTTGTAGGCGGGGTCGTTGTGGTAGATCACGTCGCCTTCGGCGATGTCGTCGGCGAAGAAGCCGGCCACGCATTTCATCGCTGGTATCAGCGAGCCCAGGTGGATCGGGATGTCCTGGCCCTGGAGGATCATTTCCGGCAAGTGGTCGAACAGCGAGTTGGAGTAATCGTGCGCCAGGTTGAACACGCTGGAGCGGCCGGTCTTTTCGAGGGTCAGGGTCATCTCGCGCTGCGCCGTCTCCAGCGCACCCCGCACGACGGCCAGGGTAATCGGGTCAACTGAGTTCATGGGTCACCGACATTGTTCTTGTGTTTTGGGTGAGGCCGCAGTGGGCGACCTTGCTGACAGGCTACGGGGGAAGGGCAAGGCTGACTTGTCGCTGGGTGCACCGGTTGTTGCGTTTGCGCGCACGCAGCGCTCGAATTGGCTAGTCTCGCCACGACCTTTACGGGGATCGATCCATGCTCAACCGACGTTCATTGCTCACCGCAGGCACGGCACTGGCCTGCAGCTTCTGGTTGCCCAGGCAGTTGCTCGCCACGCCGGCCGAGCACATGGCGCTGTGGCCCGGTTCTGCACCGGGTGGCGGCGGGCCGCAGGGGCCTGCCGTCATCAGCGCAAAAGGTGCGGTCAGCCGGGTTTCAACGCCCTCGCTGCAAGTGTTTCGGCCTGCGCAGCCGAACGGCGCCGCCGTGCTGATCGCGGCGGGGGGCGGCTACAAGCGCATCGAGAACGGGCAGGAGGCGCTGCCTGCCGCGCGCTGGCTGGCGGCGCGCGGGGTAATGGCCTTCGTGCTGACCTACCGCTTGCCGCGCGAGGGGTGGAACGCCGGGGCCATGGCGCCCTTGCAAGACGCCCAGCGCGCGCTGCGGCTCATCCGCGCCAGGGCGGCCGAGGAGGGCATCGATACCCGGCGCATCGGCCTGCTGGGGTTTTCTGCCGGTGGGCACTTGCTGGGCATGGCCGCTACCCGGGCCGGGTTTCGCGCCTATGAGCCGATCGATGACCGCGACCGCCTCGCGGCCAACGCGGCAATCGTGGCATTGGCCTACCCGGTGATAACGCTGCTGCCGCCCTACGATCACACCTCGACCCGCCGCAGCCTGATTGGCGAGCACCCCAGCCACCAGGCCGCGGTTGATTGGTCGGTCGAAACCTACGTGACCGCGCAGTGCCCGCCTGTGTTCGTGGTGCAGGCCGCAGACGACCCGGTTGCCAACCCGCAAAACTCCCTGATCCTGGCCCAGGCCTGCCAAGCCCAGGGCGTAGCCGTCGAGCGGCTGCTGCTGCCCAGCGGCGGGCATGGCTTCGGCATGGGGCGCGCCAACACGCCCACGGCAGATTGGCCCAATGCGTTGGAGCAGTGGTTGCGCAAGGCGTCTTTCATCTGAGGTATTGATAAAACCGATAGTAGCTATATCGCGGGTATCTGTTCCATCAAAGAAAATGGCTGCCACGACGTAACCACATGATGGAATCTGCAATGAAAAAGACCTCTTTCAGCGAACGCCTGGTACATGCCGTTGGCTATGAAGTGTTCGCCGTGCTGCTCTGTGCGCCGCTGCTGTCGTGGGTGATGGGCAAGTCGCTGGCGACCGCCGGTGCCCTGGCGATCACCTTGTCGGTGATCGCGATGCTCTGGAACATGCTCTACAACGCCATGGTCGACCGCGTGGTGAAGACCGAACGCATCCACTGGAAGGCCAGCATGCGTTTCGCCCATGGCCTGGGTTTCGAAGCCGGGCTGGTGGTGTGGTGCCTGCCGGTGGCGGCGTGGATGCTGGACATCTCGCTGTGGCAGGCCTTCATGGTCGAGCTGGGCTTCTTCGTGGTCATCCTGCCGTACACCGTGCTGTACAACTGGGCGTTCGACCGCGCGCGGTTTTACCTGGTGCAGCGCCGGCTGGCGGTGTGAGCCGGGTCTTGCATCAGACAGGCAAGCAGGAACTGCGTGGCTGTGAGAGGATGTCCGCCACCCCAGCCAGGACCCCGAATGCAGCCTGATGAAGACACCAAAACGAATCGAACCGCTGATTGAAGACGGCCTGGTCGACGAAGTACTGCGACCCCTGATGAGCGGTAAGGAAGCCGCCGTTTATGTTGTGCGCTGTGGTAACCAGGTGCGTTGCGCCAAGGTCTACAAGGAAGCCAACAAGCGCAGCTTCCGCCAGGCCGCCGAGTACCAGGAAGGGCGCAAGGTGCGTAATAGCCGCCAGGCCCGGGCCATGGCCAAGGGCAGCAAGTACGGGCGCAAGGAAGCCGAGGATGCCTGGCAGAACGCCGAAGTGGCGGCGCTGTTCCGCCTGGCCAATGCCGGCGTGCGGGTGCCCAAGCCGTTCGACTTCCAGGATGGCGTGCTGCTGATGGAGCTGGTGACCGACGCCGACGGCGACGCCGCACCGCGCCTGAACGACGTGCACCTGGAGGCAGAAGAGGCGCGCGAGCACCACGCCTTCGTCATTCGCCAGATTGTGCTGATGCTGTGTACCGGGCTGGTGCATGGCGACCTGTCCGAATTCAACGTGCTGCTCGGCCCTGAGGGCCCGGTGATCATCGACCTGCCGCAGGCGGTGGATGCGGCGGGCAACAACCATGCGTTCAGCATGCTGCAGCGCGACGTTGCGAACATGGCCCACTATTTCGGGCGCTTTGCCCCGGAGCTCAAGGGCACCCGTTATGCCCAGGAGATGTGGGCCCTGTACGAAGCCGGCGAGCTGCGCCCGGACAGCCCGTTGACTGGCGAATTTGCCGACGATGAACATGCCGCGGACGTGGTCGGCGTGATGCGCGAGATCGAGGCAGCGCAGCGCGAAGAAGCCCGCCGCCGTGAGGCACTGGCCGAGGCCGAACACGGGCCGGCCAAGGGCGAGGAGCCGCCGCCGCCCTGGTTGCAATGAGGGTTATCCTGCGCCGGCCTCTTCGCGGGGCAAGCCCGCTCCCACAGGGCAATGAGCAAGTCGCAAGGGCAGTGCCGTGCTTGTGGGAGCGGGCTTGCCCCGCGAAGAGGCCGGCACTGGTTCACTTGTGCAGAATGTTCAAGAGATAACGGCAAGGCTCGCTCCCTTGCGCCAGATAGCTCACCGGCTTGTCCACCGCAAAATCCAGCTGGTCACCTGCGTCCATCAGGTAGCGCTCCTCGCCATAGCTCACCTCGAGCGCACCGTCCACCACCCAAAGCCGCTGCCGATAAGGCTGTGAATGCCAGCACGGGTAGTCAATGCGCTGCCCCGGCGGCAGGGTGATTTCCACCAGTTCGCTGCCGCTGGCCTGATCCAGCTCGGCAACCTGTCGGCGCACGTAGCCGCTGGCCGGGTCGCGCCAAGCCTCCTGGGCCTCCCGGCGACGCAAGGCCGAGTTGCCTGCCCCCTTGTCCTCGGCCAGCAACTGGCTCAAGGAAACCCCCAACCCCGACGCCAACCGCCCCAGCACCGCTGCGGTGGGGCTGCTGTCCTGGCGTTCGATCTTGGAAATCATCGCCTTGCTCACCCCGGAACGTTCGGCCAGTTGCGCCAGGCTGAGGCGCTGCTGGCCGCGCAGGTGGGCGAGGCGTTGGGCAATGGCTTGGTCGAGTGGGGTCATGGGTATTCACGGGCCTGGGTGCGCAATGGCCCACAGCTTACTCAGAAATCGACGCTGGCGCTGAGCAACAGCGTGCGCGGCGCGCCTTGGGAGAACGCGCCGTAGGAGGCGACACCCGACCAGTACTGGCTATCGAACAGGTTCTGCACGGTGGCGCGAAAGGTAGTCGGGTGCTCGCCGATGCGGGTGCTGTAGCGTGCGCCGATATCGGTGCGCGTCCAGCGGTCGAGTTGCTGGGTGTTGCCCTGGTCGACGTACTGCTCGCCGGTATGGATGAGCCCGCCGGTCAAGGTCAGGCCTTCGACCCAGGGCGTATCCCATTCGGCCCAGAGGTTGGCCTGCAGGTTCGGCACGCCCACCGCCTTGTTGCCCTGGTTGGCCGCCACCCGGGTCTTGCGCAGGCGGGCGTCGAGCAAGGTCACGCCGCCGAGCAGGCGGATGCCGGGCGCCACTTCGCCCAGCAGGGTCAGTTCTGCGCCGCGGTTGCGCTGTTCACCCTGCACCGAGAAGCGGCCGTCTGCCAGCTCGCCCGAGGGCTTGGTGATCTGGAACAGGGCCAGGGTCGCCATGGCGGTGCCGTAGTCGATCTTCACGCCGACTTCGTGCTGGCGGGAAACGTAGGGCGCGAACACTTCGCCTGAGTTGCTCGCGGTGCTGGGCGCCACATCGCCTTTGCTCAGGCCTTCGAGGTAGTGGTAGTAGAGCGAGAGGTTGTCCAGGGGCTTGACCAGCACCCCGAACAGCGGGGTGCTGCGGCGTTGGTCGTAGCGGCTGGCGACGCTGCCGTTGGCGGTGTAGTTGCGCGACTCGATGCGCTGCTGGCGCACACCTGCGGTGACCTGCAGGCGCTGCTCGAACAGCGATACGGTGTCGACCAGGGCGAGGCTGCTGAGCTCGCTGGCGGACACCTTGACGGTGTCGGGGCGGGCGATGGCAGGCTTGGGGCGCTCGACCGGGTGGTAGATGTTGGACAGTATCGGCGCGCCGGAAAGGATGCCGCGCTTGAGCTCGTCACGGTAGCGGCTGGCCTGCAAGGCCATGCTGTGCGCCAGGGGCCCGGTGTCGAAGCGCAGGCGCGCGCCGCCATCGAGCGTGTAGCGCTGCACGTCGAACCGGTAATAGCCGGGGATGGAAGCGGTGTTGCCGGCGCTGTCGATCAGCGTCGGGGTCTGGTCGGACAGCCTGCTCACCCGGGACTTGCCGCCGCCTGCGTGGGCGAACAGGGTCAAGGCATCGCTGGCATCGTACTCGCCGCTGAACAGCAGCGAGCGGTCATCGGTGGTCGAGGTGCCCCAGGCCTGGCTGACATTGGTGCGGCCATTGGCGGCAGGCGGAATTGGCACGCCCTGGGCGATCAGGAACGGGCGCGAGGCGGCATCCAGGGTTTCGCGCTGGTCGATCAGGTCAAGGCTGGTGCGCAGGCGCTCGCCGCGGTAATCCAGCGACAGCGCGCCGATGCCGACCTTGCGCGACTGCGCGTCGATGGCCGTGTCGCCTTGCTGCAGGCTGCCATTGAAGCGCACGCCAAAGCGCCGCTGCTCGCCGAAGCGGCGGCTGATGTCCAGGTGGTTGCCCAGCTGCGTGTCGAGGGCAAAGCTTGCCGTGTAACGGGTTAGGTCGTCGGCCAGCGAACGCTTGGGCACCACGTTGATCACGCCGCCCACGGTGCTGTTGGGCGACATGCCGTAGAGCAGGGTGCCCGGGCCCTTGATGACCTCGATGCGCTCGGCGTAGTCGGTGAACACCCGGTAGTTCGACGCCACGCCATACACGCCATCGAAGGCCAGCTCGCCCAGGTTGCCCTCGCCAACCGGGAAGCCACGGATGAAGAACGAATCGACGATGCCGCCCGCCTGCCCGGTGGCGCGCACCGAGGCGTCGCGCTCGAGCAGGTCGGCGACGGTGGTGGCCTGCTGGTCGCGGATCAGCGTGGCGGTGTAGTTGCTGATGCTCAGCGGGGTGTCCAGCACATCGCGGTTGCCCAGCAGGCCAAGGCGCCCGCCGAGCGCCGCCTGGCCGCCCGGGTAGGTGGGCGCCAGGCCGTCTTCCAGGCCAGCGGGGGCCAGGCCGTTGACGGCGGTATCGGAGAGGGTGACCTGGCGCAGTGCCAGGGTGTAGCTGCCGTCGTCGCGCTGCAGCATCTGCAGGTTGCTGCCGGCCAGCAGGCGCGTCGCGGCTTGCTGGGCCGTGCAGGTAGCGACCAGGCCGGGGCTTGCCAGCCCTTCGGTCAGCGCCGGCTGGAACGACAGGGCAATGCCGGCGTCCACGGCAAAGCGTGACAAGGTGGCGCCCAGCGGGCCTGGCGCGATGTTGTACCGGCGAGACTCGACGCTGTTCAGCTGCGCTGCGGGTTCGGCCAGGGCCTGCGGGCATGCCGGCGCCCCTAGCGCCAGGCTCAGCAACGCACTGCGGATCACCGGTTTGAGTGGCGGGGCCGGACGCAGGGTGCGCGCGAGGAGCATGGATACGGGGCCTCATGGGTGACGATGGGAAAGGGCTTTGCCCATTAGCCAGCCGAGCGCGGAAAAAGTATCAGCGCCGGGCCGAATTTTTTCTCAGCCGGGGGCCAGGGTCACCCAAAGCCCGCCCAGGTGCGCGGCCACCTGGATGCCGTAGGTGTTGGCCAGCATGTTCAGCGTGCGCGGGGTGTCGCTGATCGGGTAGGCGCCGGAAACCTGCAGGTTGGCGATGGCCGGGTCGCAGCGGACCACGCCGCGGCGGTAGCGCGCCAGTTCCGCGGCGAAGTCGGCCAGGCGCATCCTGTCGGCCATCAGCATGCCTTGGGCCCAGGCGCTGACATGCGCGTCGGTGGCAGCCACAGGGCCGAAGCCCTGGGCCGAGAAGGCCGTGCGCTGGCCGGCCTTGACCAGCCGTGGCGGGGCTTGGCGATTGCCTGCCAGCACCACGCTCACCGCCCCGTCGAGCACCGCCAGCTGGGTACGCTGCTGTTGCTCGCGCACGGTAAAGCGCGTGCCCAGGGCCTGCATGCTGCCGTGGGCGCTGGCCACCAGAAACGGCCGCGCCTGCGCTGCCGGGTCGGCGGCGGTCTGCACCAGGATCTCGCCGGCGCGCAGGCGCACCAGCCGCTGGTTGGCATCGAACAGCACGTCGATGGCGCTATCGGTGTTGAGGGTGACGTGCGAGCCATCGGCCAGGGTCAGCTCGCGGCGCTCGCCGACCGCGCTGTGGTAGTCGGCCGTCCAAGCCTGCCGGCGGCTCAGCTGCCAGCCACCCCAGCCGGCCGGCAGCACGGCCAGCAGCGCCGCCAGCTTGAGAATCGCGGCGCGCCGCTGCGGGCTGCGCGGGCGGTCGAGCACGCTCAGTGCCAGCGCCTGCGGCAGGCCGCCCATGCGGCTTTGCAGCAACTGCGCGCGGGCCCAGGCGGCGCTGCGCTCGGGGCTGCTGGCTTGCCAGCGCTGCCATTCGGCCCGCGCGCAGGCATCGAGCTCGCCCTCGCTCCAGCGCACCAGCCATTCGGCGGCTTCTTCCAGGGCCTTGGGGTCGAGCACGGCGCGGCTGCCTGGCAAGGCCATTCACTCCACCAGCAACAGGCATTGCACGAACGCCTGCTTCATGTAGCGCTTCACCGTGATCAGGGAGACGCCCAGCTGTTCGGCGATGTCGTGGTACTTCAGGCCGCCGATCTGCGACAGCAGGAAGGCGCGTTTGACCAGCGGCGGCAGCGCGTCGAGCATGTGGTCGATCTGGTGCAGGGTTTCCAGCACCACGTAGCGCAATTCAGGGGAGGGCACTTGCTGCGGTGGCAAGCTGCTCAGCGCCTCCAGGTAGGCGCGTTCCAGCGCCTTGCGCTGGTACCAGTTGACGAGGATGCCCTTGGCCACGCAGCTGAGGTAGGCCCGTGGCTGCTCGATGCTGGTGACGCGCGAGGCGAGCACGCGGGTGAAGGTGTCGTGGGTGAGGTCCGCGGCATCCATGGCATTGCCCAGTTTTTTCTTCAGCGTCTCGAACAGCCAGCCATGGTGGCCGCTGTACAGCGCTTCGATGACGCGCAGGTGGGCGTGAGGGTCGGCGGGGAGGGGTTCGCGCATGGCTGCCGCTTTGTTGTAATTGAGAATTATTGGCAATGGTAGAGGTATCGCGTTTGCCCGGCAAGGGTGGGGGTGGCGACCCTGCGAATAAAATTTCTGCGCCGGGGTGATACTTTTTCCGCGCCTGGCTGGCAATGGGAGTGATTAGCATTTTCCCTTGCCGAAAAGGACCCCCACGCCATGCCAGTTGTTTGCCGTCCCCTTGCCGGGAGTGCTTCGCTCACCCTGCGCACGTCCATGCTGAATTTCGTCTTGCTCGCAGGCAGCGCCAGTGCCTGGGCCGCAGAGGGCCCGCAGGCGCTGGTGCTCGAGACCACCAACGTCGACGCCACGGCCATCGCCCCAACGTTGCCCGAGGCCTTGCCCGGTGGCCAGGTGGCCCGTGGCGCGCGCCTCGGGATGCTGGGCAACAAGGACGTGATGGACACCCCCTTCAGCGTCACCAGCTACACCGCCAAGACCCTCGCCGACCTGCAGACGGTGACGGTCGCCGATGCCCTGGAGCGCGACCCCTCGGTGCGCTCCACCGGGCAGGCCGGCGGTATCGTCGACTCGTTCTTCATTCGCGGCTTCCCGGTCGGCGAGGGCAACCTTGGCGAGCTGGCCTTCGATGGCGTGTACGGCGTGGCGCCCAACTACCGGGTGTTCACCGAGTACGCCGAGCGGGTCGAGGTGCTCAAAGGCCCCGGTGCGCTGATGTACGGCATTTCGCCGAACAGCGGGGTAGGCGGGGTGATCAACATCGTGCCCAAACGCCCGCTGGACGAAGACTTGACCCGCTTCACCGCCTCCTACGCCATGGATTCCCAGGTCGGTGGCCACCTGGATGTCAGCCGCCGCTTTGGTGACGAAAACCAGTTCGGCGTGCGCTTCAACGGCAACCTGCAAGGCGGCGACACCGCCGTCGACGACCAGCACCGCGACCTCGGCATCGGCGCCATCGCCCTGGACTATCGCGGCGAGCGGCTGCGCCTGAACCTTGACTTCATCAGCCAGAAGGAAAGCTTCGAAGGCGCCTCGCGGCCCTTCACCATTGCCCCGGGCGTGGAGGTGCCGTCAGCGCCGAACGGCCGCACCAACCTGCCCCAGGATTGGGGCTGGTCCGACACCAAGGAGCAGTCGGCGCTGCTGGGCGGCGAGTATGACCTGAGCGATTCGCTCACCCTCTTCGCCCATGCCGGCGGCGGCAAGTCGGACGTCAAGCGCATGTCCGACCAGGTGCCGAGAATCCTCAACGAGGCGGGCGATACCAGCAACATTCCCGGCTACTACAAGTTCAACGTCGACCGCTCCACGGCCGACATCGGCCTGCGCGGGGTGTTCAGCACCGGGCCGATCAGCCACACCACCACGGTGATGGCGACCACCTACCAGGATGAGCTGTCGCGCGGGATCAACAACGGCAGCGAGATCCGCTCGAACATCTACCACCCGGTGGAGGTGCCCAAGCAATACATCAACGCACCCAAGGTGCTGCGCGTTTCCGAATCGCAGCTGTCCGGCGTGGCGCTGACCGACACCTTGTCGATGCTCGATGACCGCTTCCAGCTGACCCTCGGGGTGCGCCGCCAGGACATCGAATCGCGCAACTACAGCGCCACAGGTGCGGTGAGCTCGAAGTACGACGACAGCGCGACCACCCCGCTGGTCGGCGTGGTGGTCAAGCCCTGGGACAACGTGGCGCTCTACTACAACTACGTCGAGGGCCTGAGCAAAGGCGATATCGCCCCCGGCACTGCGGCCAACGCCGGCGAGACCTTCGCCCCTTACGAATCGAAACAGCATGAAATTGGCGTGAAGTACGAGCTGGGCACGTTCATGACCACCCTGGCACTATTCCAGATCGAAAAGCCCAGTGGCGAAATCGGCGCGGGCAATGTGTTTTCGGTGCAGGCCGAGCAGCGCAACCGCGGCATCGAATGGAGCGTGTTCGGCGAAGTGGCGCCCGGCACGCGCCTGATGGGCGGGGTGACGCTGATCGATGGCGAACTGACCAAATCGGCCACCGCCGCCAACCGTGGCAACAAGCCGGTGGGCGTGCCTGACGTGCAGGCCAACCTGTGGGCCGAATGGGATACCCCCTGGCTCGAAGGGTTCACCTTGACCGGCGGCGCCATCTACACCGACCGCCAGTACGTCAACCAGGCCAATACCCAGCAGCTGGACGCCTGGACCCGGTTCGATGCCGGCGCCCGCTACGCGACGAAGATCGATGGCCGCCCGACCACCTTCCGGGCCACCGTGCAGAACGTCTTCGACCGCGAGTACTGGTCTGGCGTGGCCTCCTACGGCGCCTTCTCCCCAGGCTACCCGCGTACCCTGCAGCTTTCGGCCACGGTCGATTTCTAACAGCCCCCCAAAAATCATTGTGGGAGCCGGCTTGCCGGCGATGAGGCCAGCGCAGACAACCTCATCTGCCTGCCAGGCCCTATCGCCGGCAAGCCGGCTCCCACACAGAGGCTGTGCCTGCCTGGGCTTCTCAGGTCGTTCACTATCTGATACAAAACGTATCTCATAGTGATCGCCCTGAGTATCCGCCATGCGCCTCATCCACTGCAGCGAAGAACGCCACGCCGAGGCCATTCTCGCCATCTTCAACCACGCCATCCTCAACTCCACTGCTTTGTACGACTACAAGCCGCGCGAACCTGCCTCGATGGTCGAGTGGTTCGCTGCCAAGCGCCGCAACGGCTTGCCGGTGATCGGTTTCGAAGACGCGCAGGGCACCTTGCTGGGCTTCGCCAGCTATGGCCCATTCCGCGACCGCCCGGCCAACAAGTACAGCGTCGAGCACTCGGTCTACGTGCATCACGAATGCCGTGGCATGGGCCTGGGCAAGCGCCTGCTCGGCGAACTGATCGAGATCGCGACCCAGCGCGAGGTGCATGTGATGGTCGGCGGTATCGATGTGGCCAACCAGGCCTCCATCGCCCTGCATGAAGGCCTGGGCTTCGAGCCGGCAGGCGTTATCCGCGAGGCGGCGTACAAGTTCGGCCAGTGGCTGGACCTGGCGTTCTACCAGAAGATCCTGCCGACCCCGCTTGAACCTAGCGAAGGCTGAATGCGCCGCGTGTGGCCTGAAGGGCCTCTTCGCGGGGCAAGCCCGCTCCCACAGGTTCAGCTCAGGATTGGGCTTGGTGATTTACCTGTGGGAGCGGGCTTGCCCCGCGAAGAGGCCGGCACTGGAAAAATGCGCTACTGCACCTTGCGCAATACACAATCTCCTCATCCGCCCTTTTCACTGGCGCCCAACAGGCATATGGTGTACGCCGTCCATATTCCCTGGAGCTGTCATGTCCAACCGTTTCCCGTCCGTCCGCCCCCGCCGCCTGCGCCAGAACGAATCGCTGCGCACTATTTTCCAGGAGACGGAATTCCGCCTCGAAGACCTGATCCTGCCGATCTTCGTCGAGGAAGGCATCGATGACTTCGTGCCGATCACCAGCATGCCTGGGGTCAACCGCATCCCTGAAAAACGGCTGGCCCAGGAAATCGAACGCTACGCCCGCGCCGGCATCAAGTCGGTGATGACCTTCGGCGTTTCCCACCACCTCGATGCCACCGGCAGCGACACCTGGAACGAAAACGGCCTGGTCGCGCGCATGGCGCGCATCTGCAAGGACACCGTGCCAGAGATGGTGGTGATGTCCGACACCTGCTTCTGCGAATACACCAGCCACGGCCACTGCGGCGTGCTGCACGACCATGGCGTGGACAACGACGCGACCCTGGCCAACCTTGGCAAGCAGGCCGTGGTGGCCGCAGCCGCCGGTGCCGACTTCATCGCCCCGTCGGCGGCGATGGACGGCCAGGTCCAGGCCATCCGTGGTGCGCTGGATGCCGCAGGCTTCCACGACACCGCGATCATGGCCTATTCCACCAAGTTCGCTTCCTCGCTCTACGGCCCATTCCGTGAAGCCGGCGGCACCACCCTCAAGGGTGACCGCAAGGCCTACCAGATGAACCCGATGAACCGCCGCGAAGCGGTGCGCGAGTCGCTGCTCGACGAGCAGGAAGGGGCCGATGTGCTGATGGTCAAGCCGGCCGGTGCCTACCTCGACGTGATCGCCGACATCCGCGCCGCCTCGCGCCTGCCGCTGGCGGCGTACCAGGTCAGCGGCGAGTACGCGATGATCAAGTTCGGCGGCCTGGCCGGTGCCATCGACGAAGGCCGTGTGGTGCGCGAGAGCCTGGGCGCGATCAAGCGTGCCGGCGCCGACCTGATCCTCACCTACTTCGCCATGGACCTGGCGCGCGAGGGCATCTGACCTTTGCCGCGAGAAATCGCTGAGCGTGGAATTATTTAGTGTCCCTGCGGTTCTGATGCCAGAGAGGCTCAGCCACAGGGACACTGGGATGAAATCACGCAAGAAAACCGTCAAGCCGATCGGCTTGAAAGACATCACCATCGTTGACGATGCCAAGATGCGCAAGGCGATCACCGCCGCGGCGCTGGGCAACGCCATGGAATGGTTCGACTTCGGCGTCTATGGCTTTGTCGCCTATGCCCTGGGCAAGGTGTTCTTCCCCAACGCCGACCCCAGCGTGCAGATGATCGCAGCGCTGGCCACCTTCTCGGTGCCGTTCCTGATCCGCCCGTTGGGCGGGTTGTTCTTCGGCGCCCTGGGCGACCGCTTCGGCCGGCAGAAGATCTTGGCCGCGACCATCGTGATCATGTCGCTGAGCACCTTCGCCATCGGCCTGATACCGTCCTATGCCTCGATCGGCATCTGGGCACCGATCCTGCTGTTGCTGGCGAAAATGGCCCAGGGCTTCTCGGTCGGCGGGGAGTACACCGGCGCCTCGATCTTCGTCGCCGAGTACGCACCCGACCGCAAGCGCGGCTTCCTCGGCAGCTGGCTGGACTTCGGCTCGATCGCAGGCTTCGTGCTCGGGGCCGGGGTGGTGGTGCTGATTTCCGCCACCCTCGGCGAGGAGAAATTCCTCGAATGGGGCTGGCGCCTGCCGTTCTTCCTGGCCCTGCCGCTGGGCATCATCGGCCTGTACCTGCGCCATGCGCTGGAGGAAACACCGGCCTTCCAGCAGCACGTCGACAAGCTCGAACAAGGCGACCGCGAGGGCCTGGCATCGGGGCCCAAGGTGTCGTTCAAGGAGGTGGCGACCCAGCACTGGCGCAGCCTGGTGACTTGCATCGGGGTGGTGATCGCGACCAACGTCACCTACTACATGCTGCTCACCTACATGCCCAGCTACCTGTCGCACAACCTGCACTACAGCGAAGACCACGGCGTGCTGATCATCATCGCGATCATGGTCGGCATGCTCTTCGTGCAGCCGGTGATCGGCCTGCTCAGCGACAAGTGGGGCCGCCGGCCATTCATCATCGTCGGCAGCGTCGGCCTGTTCGCCCTGGCCATCCCGGCCTTCATGCTGATCAACAGCGGCGTGCTCGGGGTGATCTTCGCCGGCTTGCTGATCATCGCCGTGCTGCTGAACTTCTTCATCGGCGTGATGGCCTCGACCTTGCCGGCGATGTTCCCCACCCATATCCGCTACAGCGCCCTGGCCAGCGCCTTCAACATCTCGGTGCTGATCGCCGGCCTCACCCCGACCCTGGCCGCCTGGCTGGTGGAAAGCACGGGCGACCTGTACATGCCGGCCTACTACCTGATGGTGATTGCCGCCATCGGCCTGGTCACCGGGCTGACCATGAAGGAAACCGCCAACAAGCCCCTGCGCGGCGCTGCTCCGGCGGCCTCGGACATCGAAGAGGCGCGCGAACTGCTGCAGGAGCACCACGACACCATCGAGCAGAAGATCGAGGACATCGACGAGCAGATCGCCGAGCTCGAGGCCAAGCGTAAACTGCTGGTGCAGCAGCACCCACGGATCGAGTAAGGTGTGGGTGTTTCCACTCAGTAGATAAACTTCATGGCCGATGGCTTCTCGGCGTTGCCACCGCTCAATGCCCTGCGGGTGTTCGAGGTGGTGGCGCGCCACCTCAACTTTCGCCTGGCCGCCGACGAACTGGGGGTGACCCAGGCGGCGGTGGCGCAGCAGATTCGTGGGCTTGAGGCCAACCTTGGGCTCAAGCTGTTCGACCGCCTGCCCAGGGGCCTGGGCCTGACCGGGGCCGGCCAGCGCTACAGCGCCGACATCCGCAGCGCCTTCGCCCTGATCGCCAGCGCCACCCAGGCACTGCGCCCGGACGGTGCGCAACTGACCGTCAGCGTGACCCCGACCTTCGCCGCCAAATGGCTGATCCCGCGGTTGTCATCCTTCACCGCGCAGCATCCGCACATCGACCTGCAGGTGCTGGCCACCGACCGCCTTTCGCAGCTTCGCCCCGAGGGCGTGGACCTGGCCGTGCGCTACGGCCGCCCGCCGTTCGGCCCGGCGCTGCAGACCGAGCTGTTGCTGCCCCAGCGCATCGTGGCGGTGGGCAGCCCGGCATTGCTCGAGGCGCAAGGCGCGCCAACGGACCTTGCGCAGTTGCAGCGTTACACCTTGCTGCACGACGCCCACAACTTCTGGCCCGACTTCATTGCCGAGGCGCTGCGCCAGCCCCTGCAGGCGGCGGCGCGGAACGTGCGCTTCAACCAGACGGCGCTGGCCATCGATGCGGCGATTGCCGGGCAGGGGCTGGCCCTGGCCAGCTACTACTTCGTGCAGAGCGAGCTGGCCGCCGGGCGCCTGGCCCTGGCGTTCGACCACGAGCTGCACCTGGATCAGGCGTTCTACCTGGTGTGGCCACGCAATGCCCACCAGCCGCCGGCGCTGGCCACCGTGCGCAGCTGGCTGCAGCAGCAGGCAGTAGAATTTCTATCGACTGATTGAAGTTTGCCTGGCTCTCTGCTGGGGCGAGCCTGCTGCTAGGCTAACCCCCATCATTCATGCAGACGCACTCGACAAGGGGGCCTTATGGCAGTTGAAAAAGTGGCAATCGTGATCGCCGGTGGCAGCGGCATGGGCGCGGCATGCGCCCGGCGCCTGGCGGCAGACGGTTTCAAGGTCGGCATCCTGTCTTCGTCCGGCAAGGGCGAGGCGCTGGCGAAGGAGCTGGGCGGTATCGGCGTGACCGGCAGCAACCGCAACACTCACGACATCCAGCGCCTGGTGGACGCGGTGGTCGGCCAATGGGGCCGCATCGACGTGCTGGTCAACAGCGCAGGCCACGGCCCACGTGCGCCGATCCTGGAGATCAGCGACGAGGACTGGCACCTGGGCATGGAAACCTACCTGCTCAACGTGATTCGCCCGACCCGCATGGTGACCCCGGTCATGCAGCGCCAACAGGGCGGGGTGGTGATCAACATCTCCACCGCCTGGGCCTTCGAGCCGAGCGACATGTTCCCCACCTCGGCGGTGTTCCGCGCCGGGCTTGCGTCGTTCAGCAAGATCTTTGCCGACACCTATGCCGGCGACAACATCCGCATCAACAACGTGCTGCCGGGCTGGATCGACAGCCTGCCGGCCACTGACGCTCGGCGCGACAGCGTGCCGCTCAAGCGCTATGGCAAGGCGGAGGAAATCGCCGCCACCGTGGCCTTTTTGGCCAGCGAGGGCGGCGCGTACATCACCGGGCAGAACATCCGCGTCGATGGCGGGATTACCCGCAGCGTGTGATGTTGGCTGTACCGGCCCTATCGCCGGCAAGCCGGCTCCCACAGGCACAGCACTGCCTGTAAGTGTGGGAGCCGGCTTGCCGGCGATGAGGCCCTTCAGGGCAACAACTTTTCCCGAGCCAGGGTGTTTTTCAACGTGCGCTCCACCACATCGACCAGCACCATGGTCTGGTGGTCCACCTCGATGTTGATCAGCTCGCCGGCCTTGTAGCTGGCGAAGGTGGTCTGGCGCAGGGTTTCCGGGATCAGGTTGATTTTCACCAGCGTGTCGTCCACATCGGCGACGGTCAGGCTGCAGCCATTGACCCCCAGAAACCCCCGCGCGAACACGTACTTGGCCCACTCCGGCGGCATACGGAAGGTGATGAAGGCGCCGGTCTCTTCGATCGACAGCTCGACGATTTCGGCGGTGGTGGCAATGTGGCCGGCCATCAGGTGGCCGCCGACTTCGGCGTTCATCTTCGCCGAACGCTCGATGTTCACGCCTTGGCCGGCCTTGAAGAAGCGCAGGTTGGTGCGCTCCAGGGTGGCGGTCATGGCGTCGAACTTGACCTGGGTGCCGGCGATTTCGGTAACCGACAGGCAAGTGCCTTCGACGCTGACGCTGGCGCCGATCTTCAGCTCGTCGAGCAGCTCGGGTGTGAGCTCGACGGTGAACTCGTTGTGGCCCGGGTGAGTGGTTACCGCAAGAAGAGGGCGCACGGCCTGGACGATACCGGTGTACATGGGGGGCTCCTGGGCAGGGAAAGGAATGCCCGGGAAACTATGCCCCTGGGGCAGTAAATGCAAGTTGTCTGCTGCGGCCCCATCGCCGGCAAGCCGGCTCCCACATGGACCCCACAGTTTTCTGTGGGAGCCGGCTTGCCGGCGATAGGGCCGTAGCAGGCTCAAACATGCCCACTGCTGTTGACGATCCGCAAACACAGCGCCTCGAACGGGTCCAGGTTGATCATCAACCGCCCATCCTCGGTCAGGTCGCCCTCGACCGTCTCGTTGATCATGTCCACCACCGTCCCCGGCGTGAACCCGGTCAGCTGCAGCTCCTCGGCAATCACCGCCTGGCCGAAGTTCAGCGCGCTGATCTGTATCCCGCGCCCGGCCGGCAGCTCATGCACCATCACCAGCAACCCCGGGCTGCTGACCTCGGGCACCAGCACCTGGCGGCTGGTGGCGATGCCATAGGCCTGGCGCACGGCAAGCAGCTTCTTCACCTTGCTGGCAAACGAATCGGGGTTTTCCAGCTGGCTGTCGAGGCTGCCATACAGCGCGCGCGCCCGTGGCATGCCGCGCACCGACGCCTCGGCCTGCGGCGCCAGCCCGGCCAGGTCATAGCCGCCGCGGTGGATCCAGCGGGTATCGCCATCGAGCATGCGCTCGGCCACCGACTCGGCCGGCAACGGCAGCGCGCCGACCATGTCCCAGCCCGACAGCGCCACCACCCCAGGCTGCATGGCGTTGTACATCACCAGCAGCAGGTGCACCTTCTGGATCTGCTCGATCTCGGCCGCGCCAAGCCGGTCCAGGTCGCGAATGCCCAGCGCCGCGGTGATCAGGCTGGCGGTGGTGCAGGAGATGCCATTGGTGACGAAGCGCAGGTTGTACGGCGCATGCTCGCCGGACAGGCGCTCGTAGATCTCTTCACGGATGTGTTCGCGCAGGATGCTGCCGGGCAGGGTCTGGCCCTTGAACAGGTACATGTCATGGGCATGCAGGGTCCAGAAGTGCACCAGCTCGACGGTCAGCTCATCATGGTTCTGCAGGGCGTGGATCAACGACGCCGGGTCGATGCCGAAGGCCTGCATCTCCTTGAGCATCAGGCGCAGGAACTCGGTGTCGCCGGTGAGCAAGGCATGCTGGTAGGCCGGGCGGGTAATGAAGTCGTAGGACAGGTCGGCGCCGCCCTTGGACATCTGCGCGATGTCGTCCAGGGTCAGGTTCAGCTCCTGGAAGCTGAAGCCCCCGGCCTTGCGGATCATGCCGCCGATCAGCTGGTTGCCGACGATCGACAGCGGGTGGCTCTCCGACCAGGCGGTGCCGCTGGCGCGGGTTTCCACGCCGAGAAAGCCGTTGGCATCCAGGCGCAGGCCGCGCGCACCCAGGCAGTCCAGCGCGTGCAGGGCATCGCCGATGATCATCTGTTGCGCGGCGAAGCTTGGGTCCAGCCAGTTGAGCGAGGGCTGGCCCTCCTTGAAGTAGTGCAGGTACACCCAGCGCCGGGTCTTGCCGTCGACCCCGGTGATCGGCGCGGTCACGCTCCAGTCGGTTTCCTTGACTCCCGGCTCGAAGAAGATCACCCGCTGCAGCTGGCCGACGATGTAGTGGCGCGCCTTGAGCTCGTCGCACTGAGCCGGCAGCAGGTTGAGCGCATCGCGCCCGGCCGGCACGTCCGGCAGCAACGGCCAGTCCTCCTCGCGGATCTCGACCATGTGGTAGAGCCCGGGGAACGCCTCATGGCCCAGCTCGGCCAGGCGAAAGTCCGCGCCCTTGCCGGTGTGCGAAGGGATCAGGTCGTCGATGGTCACGGCGTTGTGCGCCGCGGCCATGCGGCTCATCTGCACCAGCTCCTGTTCGCTGCCGTAGAGCGGGTCGATGTCGAAGCTGATGCGGTCGAAGTTGCCGTCGATGCTGGGGGTGAAATCGCGCCCACGCACGCCGCCGGACTGCTTGATGGGGCCGGTGTGGATGCCTTGCACGCCCATCTCCGAGAGGCGCTTCCACAGCGCCTCGTGGCCCAGCGCGCTGAGCACCGAGTCGCCTTCGGGCGCAATGATGGCGTCGGGGTAGACGGTCAGCCACACCGAGGCGATTTCCGTGGCCCGGCGCGGCTGCGCCTCGGCGTAGGGGTTCTGCCACAGGCGTGACTGGCCGGAATACAAGCGCGCCCGCGCTTGCGAGGCCTTGAGCATGGAGCGGTCTTCGAGCCATTTGACGTATGACGGGTCGGGCTGGGTCATTTCGCGTCCTCGCTGCGGGTCGGCATGTGCTCAAGTTATGACGGTGTGCTGCGCGGAATGTTCGGTTGGGGAGGGTGGTTTGGCGTTGGATGTGTGTCGTTCATGAGATCGAGCGCCGCCCG